>WFMX01000316.1 GCA_015488875.1 Campylobacterota bacterium
ATATGCCTCCTCTAAGTGGAATGATTTTTGCTATTGGTATCACTTTCTTTGCCTATCAAGGTTTTAGTGTGATTACCAATACTGTAGAAGATATGCCAAATCCCAAAGTAACTATGATGAGAGCTATGTTCATATCGCTCATTTTAGTTGCTATTCTCTATATCTTGACCTCTATCGCCGTCCTTGGAAATTTACCTTTAGAGACAATCATCAAAACTAAAGATTATGCTTTGGCTGAAGCAGCAAAACCGATTTTTGGAGAGTGGGGCTTTAAGATTATGGCAGCTACAGCACTTTTGGCTACAGCTTCTGCTATCAATGCAACTCTTTATGCGGTGACAGAGATTGGATATACTATGGCAAAAGAGGGAAATCTGCCCAAAATTTATGAATATCATCTGTATCAATCCTTTCAAGGAATTATCATCAGTGCTTTGCTTATTGTTCCAATGATACTCTTTTTAGACCTTGCCCAAATCACTACTGTTGCAGCCATTGTCGTACTTTTGATACAAGGTATTACTCATATTGCACATTTGCGTGTTATTCAGGAGACGGGTGCGAAATCATATATTATACTTTTAGCTATATTGGCTATGTTTGGTGTCGCAGGATTGACCCTCTACTCTACCTATAAAACCATGCCAAACATACCATACTATTTATTAGGAACAATTCTATTGGCATTTTTCATTGAAATTACTCTTAGAGTCGTGACAAAAAGGGTGATAATACCTCAATCGGACACAAGCCTCTTAAACGAGATTGAAGAAAGCATAAAAAGGATTTGATATGGAACAGTTGACCACCCTCTTATCAGAGTATGGACTTTGGATAGTTTTTTTCGGAATGATTATTGAGGGAACAGCTGTTATTATCCTCTCTGGTGTTTTGTGCCATCTAGGTATACTTCCTTGTGAAGAGACGCTTATCGTAGCCATCTTAGGGGCTATTGTAGGTGATCAAATGTGGTTTTACATAGGAAAGAACTATGCCCACAAAGTCTTGCTCAAATTTCCTCTCCTCAAAGAGAAAGTTGACACTCTCAAAGATAGAGCAAACACAAAAGCCAAATGGCTGGCAATGACTTCTCGCTTCATATACGGAGGGGCTATCGCTTTTCCTCTAGTTTTGGGAGTAGAACGATATTCTCATAAGAAATTTACCATATTTGATGCTTTTGGTGCTTCTCTAGCCTCTGCTACTGGACTTATCATCGGTTATCTATTGAGTAGTAGTCTGGAAAATGCTACGACTCAAATCAATAAAATTGAACACTTTATGCTACTTTTTCTAATCATCTTAATTGTATTGGCGATCTATAGTTATAGCAAAAAACTCAAAGAAAAGAAAATTAAAAATATTGACGATCGACAATAGACAAATGAATATAATAAACTGTTGTTACGCATTTTATACACTCCTAACCTTAATGATTTTGATCTAATCCATATCAAACCCCAATCCACTCCACCCCATCCTTTGACCCAATCAACAGAAAACTTCTAAGCTTAGGGATACCCTGCACCTTGTCTAATCGCTTATACCCCTCTACTTGCTCTATACCCTTTCGTTTGATACTCTCATAGCTATCTCCGCCTCTTAGCCACTTTAGTTCGAAGAGATAGTTGTTTGGGACTCGTTCATCTCTGCCTATGAGAAGTATATCTGGATATCTATTGTCTAGTTCTATTTGTGAATCTATGAAATAGAAATCAGAAGAGAAGCTTAGCATAGAGAGTGCTATCATTTGGAAATACTTCTCATCAAATTTGGTATAGTCTCTATTGGAGAGGATTGTTATTACTGTATCTAATTGTTTGGCAAAGGATTGCTCCTCTCCCATAGCCAAATCAAGCAGTAGAGTAGATATATCTGCTGTTGTCTTGATAGCATTTCTCTGCTCTAGCTCTACAGCAAAGTAGTTGAAGTAGAGTATCTTGATGACATAGTTGGGTATCTCAAAGATATACTTATCGGCAAACAAAGGCTCTTTGATAGTGATAAACCCCATAGAGTATATAAGTGTGATGAAGTCATCTCTAGTAAATGTCTTACTCAAATCATATCTATCTTTTATAGTTCCTGTGATAGCGTTTTTCTCTATGAGTTCTTGGAGTATTTGATAGTTTTGATTGCTATCTCCTATATGAAAGAGTCTCATTATGGCTTTGTAGTCACTTGCTACATTGCTATCTAGCATCTTTTGGGGCATTTGACAATCATCAAAATCATACTCTGTAATAAACCAATTGAGTAGAGTGGCATTGTAGATTCTCTGTATTGCTTTGCCATTAAAGAGATAACCATTGTACCATGTTTTGATGATTTGGAGTATCTCATCTCTATCTACGCTAGGACACTCTGCAAATATAGAGTGTTCCAAAGAGTATAGAGCCTCTTGTTGTGTGAAGCCTGCCATCGCATTGAACTCTTTTTTGTAAGTGATATGTTTTACGATATTAAACCCACTACTAAGGCTATCTAGCGTAATAGGAGTCACTCCTGTGATATACATCTTTTGGAGTACTCCTGTTTGTGTAGCACTCTTGAGTACTTCATAGAAAGCTCTCACAAAGCCACCTTTGCCTACTACCTTGAGGAAGTCACCCATACTGTAGGCGAGGATAGCATTGGCGAAGTGGTCGTATTCGTCTATGAGGAGGTAGATGGAGTCGTTTTTTGTCACTTCAAAAAAATATTTCAATAGTCCACTTGATGACTTGATATCATTGAGTTTGTCTGTATACTCATCATAGCCATAGTTGGAGAGGTAGATATGGAGTGACATTTTTACATTGGCTCTAAAGCCTTCATATATCTCATTCATACCCTCATCGACATTGATCCCACTAAACTCAAAAAACAAAATACGATAACTATTTCGTAGGGGTGTAGGATTTTGCCCTATATATGTATCACTAAAGAGTGCTTCAAACTCCTCTTTGTTTCTCTCGTCATAGTAGTATTGTAAAGTAGAGAGAAAGAGAGATTTGCCAAAGCGTCTAGGGCGTAGGAAGATGAGATAGTTTTCACCGAGTGCTTCTAATTGCTCTATATATCGTGTCTTGTCTATATAGAGGTAGTTGCCATCTTGCACCATCTTGTAGTTACTTAGACCGTAGATGATCTTTTGCTTCATCTGCTTCTCCTTGGTTTGGTTGGTTTATTATAGCATGTTTTGATGGTCTGAACTTGACCTATGTGGTAGTATCTCTTTGCAAGTTAGCAAAAAGTCTATAATTAATATTTTTATAATTTTTGGTATCATAACGATCAAAAAAGACAATATCAAAAAAGGATAGAAAGATGAAGGTAAAAATGGATGAGTTATTGGACGCTATGGAGACTAATAATTGCTTCATAAAGTGGTATTATGATACACAAAAAGAGACATTGATCATGGTGACAGATGATTGTGATGATAGTATCGAAGATGATTTTTGTAGAGAGGAGATAAACAATGATGAAGAGGATAGATTTATCTCTCTACCTACAGAGTTTGATATTCAAGAATACGATATGATGATCTCGTATTCAAATAAGCAACAAAATGAGATTAGAGATACACTTTTGAGTGCTTTACGCAATAAAGGTGCATTTAGAAGATTTAAGGATGCCGTATTTGAGTTAGATGTCCGTGATGGTTGGTATATCTACAAACGAGAAGAGTATAAAAAGATAGCTTTAACATGGCTTGATGGACATGGCATACAGAGTGTATAAAAAAATCTAAAAATTAGACTAGAGAAATTTGTATCTATCAGAGCTGTGGTGACCAATGGGCTTCCTGTTGGGGTATTATAAATTGATATGTAGCTGGCGGTAGGGGGCGGTAGGGGTCTGGTGATAATGATATGCGTAGCGAAGTGAAGTGTATCGTTATCACCTGACCACGGCTGAGATACAACCGTGTTGCAGTCGAGGGCGAACGATCACTATGCGGGGACACAGCTTTCATTCGCTTCGCTCACAAAACCAATGTCCCCTAATTGTATCGTTTCTATATATCCAAATAGTGGAAATAAATTACCCTCTATTCTGGTCATAATATATAGCTGCCGCCAATATGCTCAGAATGATAGCTACCAAAAATGCTATCTTTGCTACACTATATGGTCTATCTCCTGCTACTCTACCTGTCTGGGCATTGATGAGATATCTGTAGCTCTTATCTTTCCATTTGAATGTGGCAGTCCATATAGGGAAGAGCATGTTTTTATAGAGTATATCATCATATTGAGTATTGACATTGTGGATTCGTTGTTCGTCGCCACCTATGTCGCTCTTGATCCTATTTCTGATGGTTCTACTCATCTCATCTTTGGCGTATTCAAATCCTCTCTCTAGAGGGGTAGAATACTCCTCTGCTTCAAATCCACTCAGATATCTTTGATCGAAGTGTACCAATCCACCTACATTCCATGGAGATATAGACTCTATCAATGCTCTAGGTAGGGTTTCGCATCCACCTATGATGATATCATCAAAGGCTAGAGATACACTACCATCTACAGGTGTCCAGTTGATGCGAGCCTCTTGGACATTTCTGAACTCCTCTTTGCCATTGACCATCACTCTCTGTCTCACTGTGACATAGTAGGTGTCTCCTCTCTCCCCATTATATATACTATGAGTACTGCTATCATAGCTCCAATGTGGTATATATAGACCCTGTAGTTCTTCGTCGCCTCTGAAATATTTGATAAAGACTGTAGGTGCAAACCATAGTGAGCCTATCCATCTATGAAGTCTCTCTTTTGCCTCTTTTTGGGTCAATATAAATGGCAAAAGCGATTCAGGCGTGATGCTTCTAATGGACTTTGTGATGGTAGGAGTACCGCAGTAGTGACAGTGGCTACTCAAGATGTGTGGCTGTGTGGTGAAGCTACCGCCACACTTGGGACAAGATATCTCTTTGTCATCACTGAGTTGTGGCTGATTTTCCTCTAGATCAAGTCCATCATAATAATCATGCTCTCTTGTCTCACTATCACCCTTCTCAATGGGGTCTATTGTATCACAAAAATCACACTTCATCTCTCCATCTTTGGGGGAAAATATCATATATCCCCCACAGTTAGGACAGGTGAAGTTTATAGCTTCAAACTTCACAATGCAGGAGGTACTGAGCCAAATAGGTCTGCTAAGTGTTTAGAAGCTTTTTCCCATTCACCCATGCCCTCTCTCCATATTAGAGTATCTCTCTTGAGAGTTTGATCTAGTATCATCGCTTTGAGTCTGTCTGATCCATATGGACCTTGTGCTTTCTTGCCTACGGCGACAAAGTATAGCTCCTCATTGCTAGGTAGTGGAGGTGGAGCTGCAGGTGCTGCTGCAGGTGCTGGCTGATTGTGCGACTGAGCACTATTCATTCCGCCCATCATGTTTGCCATCTGACCTGCCATCGCCATTCCTGCTCCTAGTCCTGCCATCTCTGACATGCTGCCACCGCCATCTTTGCCTAGTGCTTCAGCTGCTTGGTATTGCATATTTGCATTTAGATCACCAGTGATCTCCCTGCTGGTTCTCCTATCTAGTGCTTTTTCTACCTCTGCTGGTAGAGAGATATTTTCTATGAGTATCTTGGTAAGTTCTATACCGTACTCATCAAAATATGGAGATATCTTTTCTGTGATAAATTTACCAAACATCTCATAGTTGGCAGCTAGATCTAGTGCTGGTATATCGCTAGCACCTAACACAGGAGGCAATTTGGATACTATGAGATTGGTGAGTTGTGCATCTATCTCACTGGTAGTGAAGTGTCCATCTGTGCCAACTATCTCTTGCAAAAATAGCTTGGGGTCTTGGACGCGTATCTCATATGTACCAAAGGCACGAAGTCTCACCATGCTGAACTCTGGATCCCTTATCATGATAGGGTTTTTTGTACCCCATTTGAGATCTGTAAATCGTTTGGTATTGATGAAGTATACTTCTGCTTTGAATGGTGAGTTAAATCCATGACTCCAGTGCTTCAATGAAGTTAAGATAGGCATGTTCTTTGTCTCTAGCTCATATGTGCCTGGAGACAAGATATCTGCAACTACACCTTCGTTGATAAATACTGCCACTTGTGACTCTCGTACTATGAGTTTGGCACCGTATTTTATCTCATTGTTGTGCCTCTCAAATCTATATACCATCGTATCATTTGAGTCATCTAGCCACTCGATGACATCTATAAACTGTCCACCTGCCCAATCAAAAAGTCCCATCTATTTCTCCTTATTTTCTATCTGTTTCATATCTGTTGGTTTATCGCTCTCTTGCGACACATCGCTTTTTTCTGGCAGTGCATCTGTCTTTACCTTGATAGACATAAGAGCGTCTTTGAGCTTCTGCTCTGTCTTCTGTAGCTCTATGACTGCTTCACCTCTAGCCTTTTTGCCCTCTTGTGCTATCTCTAGTGAGTCATTCAGTGTAGCGATGAGTGTATCGTTCGCTTTTTTGATGCTCCCTATATCAAATACCCCTCTCTCCATCTGTTTCCTTACCTCTTGATTTGCCTCTCTGAGACCCTCTGCATTTCTCTCTAAGAGTTCATTACTCAAATCAGCAGCACCCTTGACAGCCTCTGCTGCGTCATGACTCCTAAAGATAGTGACTGTCTGTGCCAGCTGATTTCGCCATAGCGGCACTGTGTTGACTAGCGTTGATGTGATCTTGTTGACTAGTGCTTTGTCATTCTCTTGGACTAGTCTGATGCTTGGGAGTGACTGCATTGCTACTTGCCTAGATAGTCTGAGGTCTTGTACTCTTCGCTCCAAATCATCACGAAAATCTCTAATCTCTTTGAGATTTTGTATAGCCATCATATCTTTACCTTGAGCTTTCTCTATATACTCTGGTATCTCTCTCTCTTCCATAAGTGCGAGCTTCTCTTCGCCTGCTTTTATGTATAGCTCTAGGTTTCTAAAATACTCCAAGTTGGCATCATATAGTTTATCTAACGAGACTATATCTGTCATGAGCTGACTCTTGTGCCTCTCTAGCTCATTTGTCGTCATGTCTATCTGATCTCTGACACTCTCATATCCCTGTATGAACTCCACCATAGGGTCTGTGCCACCTGTGATCTTTTGCCACCATGATAGCTTTCTGTTTGGATCTAACTCATCTATATCAAATCCTCTGATGGCCGCTACTATCTTGTTGAGTGACTCTCCTGCTTTTCCTAAATCTTTGTTTTGGACACCCTCTATCATCTTGTTGGATATCTCATCTAGCTTCTCTTGAGCTTTTGAGCCGAAATATATGACCGATGTTCTATCACTCATATCCAATTCATGTACAGCTTTTGCTACATCTACCTTCTCTTCTGGAAGTACCTCTATGGCTTGATCTAAAGTCTCACTCTCTTGTGCGGCTACCTCTATAGTCTCTTTGATCTTTGTATTCAATTCTTCTCCTTTTGGTTTTATATGTTAATTTTTTATCTACTAGTTTTTTATCTGCTCTTTGAGTACATCTATGTTGACATCTAGGTCAAATTTGTTACTCTCTTTGAGTTTCTGCATCTCTTTGTCAAATCTCTCATCTACATCATCCATCAACGATAGCAATCTATCTCTAGTATCACTATCTATCTCGTCTTCGTCGACAGCATTGTATGAAGCTACCACCTTTGAGACTCCATCTATATATACTATGAGAAATTTCCTAGCTACCCTGATGCTCTTTGGGTCATCTGCAAGAAAATCCAATATTTCATTTGCCTTATCTACGGCATTTGATACTTTGCTTTTGAGTAGACTATCATTGATCTTTTCTGAGTGCTTCTGGATAGTGGCTAGCTTCTCTTGTGCTTCGCCAAAGGTCTCCAATATCACCTCTGATGAGATATCATCACTCTTTTCTAGCTTGTCCCCACGAGGATCAAAGCCATAGTATAGCCAGTACCCTGCTACAGATATCACTGCTAAAAATATAGACTCAAAGAGCGGTATAGTACCAGCTATATATGATATATAGAGAGTGACGACACCTAGTAGATATGCAGAGAACTCTTTATATCTAATCTCTGGAGCTTTTGCTATCTTCATCTGATTATAGTTGATCTCTTGTGCAAACCCTTTCTTGGACAGATAGACAACGGCAAAGAGAGCTACAAAAGCTATAGAGTTGAGTAAAAATGCTATGAGCTTGATCTTGAAGAGTGCTATCACCACACTCAAAAATAGCGGAATTAAAAATATATATAGAAGTGTACCCTTCTTGATCATGTATGATTCCACTCTAGGTGGATTGTATTTTTTTGCTTTACCCATAATGCCTCCTAAAACAGACTAGAGAGTGGAGAGAGCACAGCTGACCCCACACTAAATATAAGAAATATAAATCCAAACAGTTTTTTGTATCCACTTGACATAGATGCTCCTTTTGTTTCTGATAGATATATTATATCATAAAAGTTGTGGAGCAATAATGTAGTTTAAAAACTTTATGATAAAATCAAAGAAAATCTTGTACTATTGCTTACAAGAATGAAAAGTGGATATCGATAATGAGAAAGACCAATAATCGAAAAAATAAACACAAATTAAAGGATTATAGATGAACAACCTCATACAAGCCATGATATTTGGCTTCAAAGAGATTTTGACTTGGAACACTATGAGATTTGCCCTTATTGGCGGTACGATTATCTCAATGCTATGGATCGGTATCGGCATAATGCTTTGGGACTTTATAGTGGCCATCAGTAGCAGCCTTCTCGGATGGATACCTTTTTCAATGATTCGATCCAATGGTGCTTGGATGCTCTCTATATTTTTATGGTTTCAGCTCGTTTTGTTGACCTTTGCATTGGTATTTGCTTTTGCAGGCAACCTCATCCTGAGAACTCTTCCAAAAGAGAAATATGACTCATTCTCATTGTGGATAGCCATGGCAAGTGCCCTCTTTTGGAGTGTTGTTTGGTTCGTAAAGGGTGACTATATCTATGAGAAGTTTCTTGAGCTCATTACATGGCTCCCTTTTGAGACCATAGATAAGGGTGTGGCTTACATGATAGGCTTGTATTTTATCTACAATCTTATCATCGCAAGTAATGTTTTCGCTACAAGTTTCCTGAGCGAGCCTCTACTCATTGCAGTAGAAGAGAAGCATTGTGAGGGGGGTGATGTAGAGAGGGATCAGCTATTCAAGACTGTTGGATATACTCTAAAAGATAGTTTTATATTTCTGATTCTCTCTATCATAGCATTTCCTCTACTATTTGTACCTCTCGTCAATATCTTGACACAGGTTGCTTTGTGGATGTGGCTCACCAAGGATACATTGGGTTATGATGCTTTAGCTTTGACTTCATCCAAGGTGACAAAAGAGAGTCTCAAAGAGCATAGATTGGCTCTATGGTTTATTAGTTTCATATCTGTTCTTTTCAATTTTGTACCACTACTCAACCTCTTTGGTCCATTTTTTGGTGAAATCACTATGTTTTACTATCTGAAAAAAGAGAAATCCAAATCATCAGATTTGCCTCGATGAAGTAGATCTTCTTCTCGTCTATAACAACTAAGATGTAGTTTATGGATGCTTTGGCTGATGATAAGGTTGTAGCGTCTATACAGAACCTATAGCATCAAAAAAATTTCGATATACCGTAGGTATCCTTACTGCTTTTCCTCTCTTGACATAGACCAACAAGATCTCCATATTGAAGATTTTGATATCATCTCGGTATATGGCTTGGTTTAGCACTATGGAGCTAGCTCTCATAGATAGAAGATTAGTTGCCACAGTCACCATATCGCCTAGTGCAGCAGTAGCCAAAAAGGATGCTTTGATATCTCTGACCACAAAACCACTATCACTACTCTCACCAGGCATCATATCATTAGCAAAAAAGAGTTCACTCCTAGCTCTCTCACAATATTTGATATAGTTAGTATGGTAGACTATACCGCCTGCATCTGTATCTTCATAATATATCCGTATATTCACCTTTAAACTCCTGTATTGCTGGCTTTGTGGTAGTCAACATTGTTGACTGTGTCCAAACTATGCCGTTTTTCTAAAAAAGCAGCTCTATTTTGACGCTTACTTTTGTCTTTTGATAGTTCATATGCTTCAACATATGTCTTCAATGCTATGTCATGATTTTTATGTTCCGACATACGACTCATCCACAAAGGGTCTTCGTTGTTTATTATCAGTTTCTGCTCATAATATATCCCCTCTTATATCTCTCTTATTTTAGCATTTTATTGCTAATTGGAATAAGAATTTTGTTTTTTTAGTGTTGATTTGTGGGGACATTATATTTTATTCTTGTGCAGTTCCTAATCCCACCCTATATATCACCGCATACATCAATGGTACATAGTATAGATTGAGTATCGTAGCCCATGCTATACCAAATCCTAGCGATATCGCCATAGGCTGAATGATGAGAGCTTGTCCACTAGCAAAAAACATTAGTGTAAGTAGTCCAAGCACAGTGGTGACAGAAGTGAGCAGGATAGGACGAAGTCTATGACCTGCATGCTCCACTAGATCATCGTAATCTTTAGTTTTTTGGATAAAGCTAAGCATTATCAAGCCATCATTTACCACTACACCTGCTAAACCTATGATACCCATCACCCCTGGCATTGTCATATTGATGCCTAGTAGTTTGGTACCGACCAATGCACCAACTATAGAGAGTGGTATGGTAGAGACTATGATGAGTGGTAACACTAGAGAGTTGAACATCCATACAAGAGATATAAATATCAAAAATATAGCTATCATCGCAGCTTGACTCATCTCTCGCTTCATCTGCTTATTCTCTTTCTCTTCACCTTTTATGACTATCTTGACACCATCTTTTTCTACTTTCCCTAGTGTAGGGCGTATCTCGTTCATGACATCTGTAGCCAAGATGATCTTGCTGTCTACTCTAGCTACCACACTTCTCATCCTCTCTGCATCTTCCTTGAATATCTTGACAAAACTCTTTTGATACTCGAAGTCACATATATCACCTAATCTCACTATCTGCCTGCCATCTGGTGTCGTGAGTCGCACGGACTCTATCTGCATAGTGCTGTCTTTGGATGGGTCTTCTATGCGGATGCGAACCAATCCAGTGTCATTGAACATCTTGCCATACTCTGCCTTGAGTAGTGTCCCTTTGAGTGCTGTCGTGATGTACCCTTCGCTAAAACCTAGCTGTTGACCATATTCGTTTACTCTTAGCTTCAGCTCTCTTACGCCCTCTTTGGCATTGTCTCCTACATCATGTACACCATTTATCTTTTTCAATTCTGCTTCGATGGTCGATAGAGCATTGAGCGTCTTATTTGTATCTGCGGAAACTATACCTATCTCCACATCATGTCCTACTATGCCTGTCTGCTGGACAAACACATTGATCTCTTGGTATAGCAGAGAACCATTTGATAATTTTTTGTTCTTGAGTGGGGCTATCACCTCTTTGTCTACTTCTTTGGCTATCTCCTGAGCCTTTTTGTGGCGGATCATATCGCTACCATCATACTCTAATGAAAAGATAGGATTGATATATTTGTCAAATATATTTTCTGCTGCTTTCTCGTGTAGATTGATAAATATCTGAAATAGATTTGCCCCTGTTTCTATACTCTGATCTGGATTGAACTTAACACCTATGATGGATGTGACGGATGATACTTCGCTCTTCTCTATAGTGTTCAATAGTCTCTTCTCTACTTCGGTGATGAGCTTCTCTGTATCCTCTAGCTTTGAGTTGATATCTACTTTACCGTTGATAAACACCTGCGTGGTATCAAACTCAGGAAATAGTTGAAACTTAGTGATACTAGCCATGCCCACTGTGGCTAGTATAATAAATATGACCAAGGCAACCAAAGAACTCTTCTTTCTCATGAGTAACCATTTGAGTACAGCGTCATAGATACCTATCATGCTATCCCAAAAGCTATTTCTCTCATGCTCTTGCTTGAACTTACTCATAGAAAACAACTCTTTAGAGTGAAGGGGCAGAAAATAGAATGCCTCAAAGAGAGAACTCAGTAGGAGTATAGTGATCATGACAGGAAGTACTTTCATGAACATACCCATCTCACCACTCATTATGAGCAGTGGCAAAAATGCAAATACTGTAGTAAGAGTAGCCGTCATCACAGCAGGGAACATCTCGGTAGCACCATCTATCGCCGCTTCCCTAGGTGTCTTGCCCATCTCCATGTGTCGATATATATTTTCCGCCACTACTATGGCTTCATCTACTAGCATACCCAAGGCTATCAATGCACCCAAAAGAGTCAGCATATTGAGGCTATATCCTATCATATCTGCCCCAATGAGCGTGATCATAAAACTCACAGGTATACCCAATGCTACCACAAGTGCTATCTTGAAGTTGACACTCAAAAATAGTGCCAAAAAGACCAATATTAGCCCAAATAATATATTGGATGAGACGAGATTGAGTCTGTTTTTTATCCATATAGATGTATCTGTATATGCCTCTATCTCTATACCTGGATAGTCTTTGACAAACTCTTTGACCATTGCTCTTATCTCACGGCTGAGGGCTATAGCATTACCCTCTTTGGTTTTGTTGATATTGATAGAGATATTTTTTTTGCCATTGTAGTGTGATATCTCACTTGTCTCGCTCAGACCAAATGTGACAGTAGCTATATCACCCAATCTCACACTCTTTCCACCTATAGTGAGTAGCTGATTTGAGAACTCATCTACACTCTTCTCTCCATTGATGGTAGAGATATAGAGGTGATCGCCCCTCTGCTCTATAGTACCTATGGGAAAAATAGAACTTAGTGAATTGATAGCCTGATATACACTTCGCTTTGCTAGTCCATACGCCTCTAGCTTTCTCTCATCAAGCCCTATCACTATCTCATCATCTGCATCCCCTCGGATCACTATGCCACTTAGATTTTTGTAGCTACTTAGCTTGCTTTTGAGTTTGTCCGCTATATCTAGTAGCTCCTTGGTGGGTTTATCTCCAGATATCGCCAAAAGCAGTAGAGGGTAATCATATGTTGCTATCTTGGCTATAGGCTCATCCATATCTGATGGTAGATCACGCCTGACATTTGAGATGATATCCTTGACATCTCCTAGCACCAGCTGATTGTCACTATCTGGCTTGATGGTTGCCTTGATATAGAATGATCCGTTTTGGATAATAGTATCTATCTTCTCTATCTCGCTTACGCTCTTGATCTCATCTTCTATAGTCTTCACTACCATTTTGTCTAGCACATCAGCACTAGCACCTGGATAGCCACCTACTACACTGATCTGATCTAGCTCTGATGGTGGAAATATCTCTTTGGGTATATTCTGATATGATATGATGGCCAATACAAGCATAAAGAGCATAAGTATATGATTGATGATCGGTCTATCTATCGAAAATGCTATAAATGATCGTATCAAAACTCTGCACCTCTACCATCATCTATCAAGAAGATAGTATCTGATACCCTATTTTTAAATTTCTGCTTTTGAACTTGGTTGACCAACATTGCATGCTCCTCTTTGAGTGCTGATACTTCTCTCTCTATGTAGTTGACTCTACGGCTATTGTAGTATATTTGGTTGCTCAAATAGATCTTGATGGCAGCTAATATCACCACTATGAGCATAGACATTATGATGATGAGAAATGTACTGAATGATACACCATTTACCTTTGCTTTTCTTTTTATATTGTTGTTATTCATCGTTTATTTTACCTACCAAATCTAAATACTCTAAGTTTTGCACTTCTGCTTCGTGGATTTGTCTTTAGCTCATCTTTGCTAGCAGTGAGTGGCTTGCGTGTAAGCACCTTGCCTAATGAATGATTCTTTCCACAAGTGCATCTGATGGCATGTGGATCACATATACAGCTCTTTGCCCAATCCCTAAATCTATTTTTGACCAATCTATCCTCTAATGAATGAAAAGTAATGAGAGATATTATTGCATTCGATGGTTTCATATCCTCCAATACATCCAACAGCCTCTCTATCTCTCCTAGCTCATCATTGACCTCTATGCGTATCCCTTGAAACATCAGAGTAGCTGGATGTATCTTGCCCCTATACTCTATATCTATAGCTATTTGACTCAGCTCCTTGGCACTAGATATAGGCTCTTTGGCTCTAGCTTCGACTATAGCCCCTGCCAATCGTTTATAATTTTTGACCTCTCCATAGTTGTGGAGTATATACTCTAGCCTCTCACGGCTATACTCATTGACTACCTCATAAGCCGATAGCGGAGAGTCACTATCCATACGCATATCCAAGGTATCGCTCTCAAATCCAAATCCTCGCTCTAACTTGTCTAGCTGGAGAGACGAGACACCAAAATCCGCCAACAGACCCACTATAGGAGACTCCTCTATAGTCGGTAAGAGCTTAGAAAATCGCCCCTTGTAGAGTCTACTTCTATCACCATACGGCTCCAGTCTCTCAGCAGAAAACTCCAATGCTTCATAATCTTGGTCTATGCCCACGAGCCTGATATCTGGATATCTAGCCAACATCGCTTCACTATGCCCAGCATAACCCAAAGTACAATCCACAAAATACCCACTATCTATATCTGAAAAACTCTCCAACACTTCATCTAACAATACAGGGATATGAGGTATATTCACAAATTTCCTTTTTTACCGCTATGATACCAAAATTTATGAAAATATGGATTAGGGATGTTCAAATAGTAGTATTGTTGAGAGATTTTCTACTTCTATTTACTGTACTATCTTTGAGTTCTATGGTGAATGATACACCATCGTCAGTATTTTTGGCTTTGATACTGCCTTTGTGGTGTTTTTCTATGATGGTTTTACTCATAGATAGACCTAGACCTGTGCCGACATTTTCGATTTTGGTAGAGAAGTATGGATCAAAGATATACTCAATGATGTCAGTGCTTATGCCACCACCATTATCTGTAAATATGATATCTACGCCATGCTCTCTCTCGATGGACTCTATGTATATATATGGATTTTCTATACTTTTATCATCCCTGAATGAGTCTTGAGAATTTTTCAATATATTGAGAAAAACTTGCATCAATTCACTCTCGTAAGCTTCGATATCTTTGGAGCACTTCAAATCTTTTATGATTTTGATCTCATCAGATATTAGTGAATCTTCCGTGATCTCTATGGCTTTTAGTATGGATTGGTCAATGTTTAGCTTTTTTGAGTCTTTGTTTGGCTTGAAAAAATCTCTGAAATTGTCTATAGTGTTGCTTAGGTTGTGTACAAATCTATCTATTTTGCAGTAGTTCTCTACGATTTTGGCTTTGCAATCATCCATCCTATCTTTGTCATCAAGATCAAAGAGATCCAATTCAAGCTTGGTTCTTCCTGCCATAGTAGCTATAGATATAGATGACAACGGCTGTCTCCACTGATGTGCTATCATAGAGAGTATTTCACCTATCTGTGCGATTCTTTTACTCTCCAATAGACTCTCTTTATCTCTCAATATAGCATCTACTCGTTGCTCTACCATCATCTCCATATCATGTTTGGATACTATCTCATATCCATCACCTATGATGTCGGTAAGTGCTAGTATATCTATATTGTCATTATCTATAATCACTGTTTTTTTAGTCATGATACCGTTTGGTCACCTATCTATTGGTCTGTTAGAGTATATAAATATTATCATAAAATACGGTTATTAGCTGACAAAATAGTAG
>WFMX01000317.1 GCA_015488875.1 Campylobacterota bacterium
GGTCTACACAGCACACCCAAAGGTGCCAAATATATCAAGAGAGAGGGCGACGGCAAGGCACCAGCAGGGATCTTTCGACTCAAAAATGGATTTGGGTATCAGCCATACGCTATAAAATTCCCATATAGTGTATATCGCTCCACCGACCATTGCGTAGATGACAGCAACTCCAAATGGTACAATAGGATAGTAGATAGCACTAAAGTCAAGGTAGACTACCATAGCCATGAAAATATGAGATTTGCCAAAAATTACTATAAATACGGTATAGTAGTAGACCATAATCCACATCAAAAACCAAAAGCTGGGTCTTGTATCTTCATGCATATCAAAAAACCAAACAAGATACCAACTGTAGGGTGTACGGCGATGAGTCAAAAAGAGATCAAAGAGATACTAAAGTGGCTAGACCCAGCCAAGCACCCCCTGCTCATACAAGCACCAGCAAGCGAGATCAGGAGATTGTTACCGTTTGATACAGCGAAATGAGATGTAGTGTATTTCCGAACACTAGCATCTATACTCTTTGGCAACCACGCAAGAACAAAACTACGAAGATGATGCAGTAATTTTGTTTTTGCATAGTTCAATAGGACAATTATAACTCCCCTACTATATCGCTACTCAATCCTGTCACAGTAGCGATAGTCTCATCATCTACTCCATCTTTTTTGAGATTTTTGGCTATCCCTAGCTTCTATTTTCTTTGGGGTTTGAAATCAATTATCACACTACATTACTTATCTGCTACCCACAACATCCTAGCCAACAATCCTCCTGTCGTGGTGTAGCCTACTTCACTGAATGATAGCTCACCCTTAGAGTTATATATAAGCATTGTAGGGAATGCCTCTATGTTGAACTTGGACGATATATCACCGCTGCTATCGTTTATTACTCTAAAGTCGGCTTGATGCTCTTTCATGAACTCTCTTATCTCGATATCAGTGCCTGAGTTGACTGCTACAGTAACTACTTGATATTTTTGCGATACCCTCTCTATATTGGAGAGTTCTAGCTTGCACACAGGACACCATGTAGCCCAAAAATTTATGAGTATGGGTTTGCCTCCATAGTTAGCTATATCCAATTCCTTACCATCTATATCTCTAGCTACTAGTGTAGATAGTGTATGATCTCCTATATCAGGCTTTCTCACATAGCTTATGATACTACTTACCACACCTAGTACTACGAGCATTATCAAAATCTCTTTGATTATCTTTTTGACGCTTTCTATTTTCATATCTATTCTCTCACTCTTTTTATGTATAATACCATTTTTATTTTTATCTTATAAGGATTATCGAAATGTTTGACATCATTCACATCATACACCTATACGCAGCGTTTATCTATGGAGGATTTCTCATAGTGGACAATCTATTTATGTCCAAGATGGGAGAGAGCTTATCTGCCGAGGAGGCTACCAAAGCTAGAGAGGCGATCATGATGCATGTCCGAAAGATAGTCCCATGGGCTCTACTCACAGCTGTAGGTACAGGCATATATATGTTTATTGGCGTATTTGGTCAGATAGGTGCTGACGGTATGAGTAGCTTTCAGATACTACTCTCTATCAAGGCATTCTTTGGATTATGGCTAGGTTTTAGAGGGTTCAACCAAAAGTTTTTTGGTATCAACCCTTGGGTATTCAAGAGTCATCTGTTTCCTTTCATACTCGTGCTTATCATTATATTTTTATCTCAAGCGATGTTCATATCGTTCTAAAGAAGCACAAAAACAAGCCATATCAGTGTTTGACACTTGACCTCTAAAATATTTCAAAGATTTAGGAGTCGAAGAGTCATACATAAACAAAAGTTCAAAAAAATTTATTATTATCACTATCAGAAGTGTGAATTAAACCGCAAATAACCTTTTTTTGATAGAATACCTTAATTTATTTTCAAGGTTTGCTATGTTTGGTATGGGTTTTACTGAGATATTGTTGATTGCTGTTGTTGCTATACTCTTTCTCGGTCCAGAGAAGTTGCCTGATGCGATGGTGAGTATAGCCAAATTCATAAAAGGTGTCAAAAAAGCTGTAGGGGATGCAAAAAATAGTCTCGAAGAGGAGATGAAGATCTCGGACCTCAAAGAGGAGGCATTGGGGTACAAGAGACAGCTAGATGAAGCTAGTAGCGAACTCCAAGGATTTAAAAACATAGGTATCAACCCTATGGATGAGATAAATGATGCCATAAGTAGTGCCACCGATACACTAAAAG
>WFMX01000318.1 GCA_015488875.1 Campylobacterota bacterium
GAAAATTTCAACGGTATCAAAGATATACTGCCCATACTACAAAAAAACATCCCTAGAGCATTGGGTATCAACGACTCTATACTAGATGGCATAGAGTCGCAGATACGATCCCTACCTATGGATATCATGGCGTTTCGCACCCTGCTTTATCGTGCTAGCGAGGGTGAGCTACCTATAGAGCTATCTAAGCCACAATTGGAGTCATTGGAGAAGTCATTGAGAGAGAACTCATCCAAAGTCATCACAGGCATGACACTACTGCTATCAGGAGTATTTGTGCTTCTCTATGATAGGTCATTTGACAATATAGCACTCATACTCTTTGGTGTGGGTATACTTAGATTGGTATTTAGATGATATGTTGACTGCAGAGAAACATACCACGGAGACACTTATCATCAAGCAGTCTAAGTTCATAGCTCACTTGATGCCTTATGAGCAATTTGATGAGGTGCTGAAGAGGCTCAAAGCAGAACACCCAAAAGCTAGACACTTCGTGACAGCATTTCGCATGCTCAACGAGTACGATCAGATAGTAGAGGGTAGCAGTGACGATGGCGAACCCAAAGGGACATCAGGCAAACCGACACTAGCAGTACTGAGAGGAGCGGATCTTGTCAATATAGCAGTAGTCACCGTCCGATACTTTGGTGGCACGAAGCTAGGCACAGGTGGATTGGTGAGAGCATACAGCGACGCTACCAATCTAGTGATAGAAAACTCATCACTACTAGAGTACCACAAAGAGGATATCTCCACATTTGAGTGTAGCTATAGTGATTTGAGCAAGGTAGAGTATATATTGCAGACTCACTCCATCACCAAAATAGAAAAAGAGTTTGGGACTATGAGTGTGACAGTAAAAATATCAGCTCCTATAGAGCAGATAGAGAGCTTCTACGCCGAAGCCAATAGGTTGGTCACATCATCATTATAGATAATATTAATAAGTTGGATTATCTATATTGATATCTAGCTTTTCATGAGAGGATGTGACTCTTGATACTCTTTGAGTTTTTTGCTCTCTGCAAGTTTTGTATATATCTGCGTAGTTGCCATGCTACTGTGTCCTAGCAGTTCGCTTATATCACTTATCCTCGCACCGTTATTGAGTAGATGCGTTGCAAATGAGTGTCTGAGCTGGTGAGGTGTGGCTTTGATCCCTTTGGACTTGAAACACTTGGTGAGTATATATCTCAGCTGAGAAGCACTCATAGCTACCCCTTTTTTCTCAAATAGATAGGTTTTTGGACTGTGTACCTCTCTGTAGAGCGTTATGCTTTTTTGCAAGGCTGGCAGTATGGGTAGTTGTCTTGTTTTGTCGCCCTTTCCTCTGATCTCTATCCACTCCTCCCTGAGCAACTCTAGCTTGATACTACTAAGTTCACTTATCCTCAACCCCAATCCATACAGAAGAAGCACTATCAGTCTCTCCTCTATGCTGGAGTCATCAAGAACCTCTAGTATATACCTCTCCTCTATAGGTTTTGGTAGAGTCTGTGGTACTTTGACTGGCTCATCTGCTATGAGCTTGATAGTCATCTCTCTCTGCTTCTCTAGGTAGGATACAAACGAGCGTACGGCACTAAGTTTTTTGGCTATAGTTTTTTTGTTGTTTGATGCTATCTCTATGCGGTATGGCGTGATATCTACTATCCACCTCTCGCCATCTTCATAAAACTCACTTACCTCAAATGCCTTTTTCAAGGCTATCTCATATGTCAATACCGATGTTTCTGAGTAGCCTCTGACATTCAATATATAGTCCAAAAAGCTATCTATTAGTTCATTGGTGAACTCTGGTCTGCTCATATCTTATGGTAGCGAATGCTCTAACATCTTGGCATGGAGTAGTGATTTTGCACTATCCATATCTAAGCCATCTATAGATAGAGTATCTATGTAGAAATCTATCTTTGCAAATGGTTTGGGTATCACAAATTTGTCCCAACTCTTCAGCTGCCAATATCTGTCCGCCCTATACCCTATAGTCATGATGGGGAGATTGCCTCTCATCGCAAGAGCTATCACTCCATCATGTATATGATATCTAGGACCCTTTGGACCATCTGGCGATATTTGAAGCTCTTCACCGCTATCTATAGCTCTTATCGCCTCTAGTAGCACTCTCTTTGCACCTTTTCTAGTCGAGCCACGCATCGCCTTGATAGATAGATATGAGAGTACCTTGGCTACTATCTCTCCATCTTTATGTTGGGATATGATGGCAGAAGCAGAGCGTTTCGGGCGAATGACTCTATATATGGGTATCATGAGTAGATCTGAGTGCCAGCAAGCTATGATGTGTTGTTCGTCTCCTATAGGCGTGAGATAGTGGTACTCTCGCCTAGCACTATACCATATGGATCTCATCAGGAGATATATGATGAATGCGACTATAGACAACCCTGCATTTTTCATATATCTTTTCAACCAATGTGTCACTTATGGATGGTCGACGACTATGCCATCTAAGGCACCACGAGATGCCTTGCTGATCTTGACTGGCACGATCTGCGATAGTAACTCTTCACTACCCTCTACAAATACCAGCTTGCCATCATCGCTTCGCCCTGCTATGCGTCCATTTGGCTTCAGCTCATCGAAGTATACTTGATGTATCGTACCTAACTGTGCATCCATGATCTCATCTAATATCTCTGTATGTCTAGCCTGTAGCCTGCTCAATCGCTCCGATGCTACCGTGGGGTCTACTTGATTTTGGTACTCAGCAGCTGGAGTATGTGGACGAGGTGAGTATTTGAATGAAAACAGTTGTTCAAATCTAACTCTCTCTAGTACATCTATAGTCTCCTCGAAGTCATCATCGCTCTCCCCTGGAAAACCGACTATGATATCTGTAGATATGCTAGCGTCTGGAGCAAGCTCTCTGATCTTTCGGCATCTGTCTAAAAACCACTCTTTGGAGTAGCCTCTCTTCATCTCTTTGAGCAGTGAAGTAGAGCCACTCTGTAGGGGGACATGTATCTGCTTGCATATCTTTGGATTTGAAGCAAACTCTTCTAAAAATTTATCATCCATGTGGAGTGGGTGAGGAGAAGTAAAGCGAATCCGCTCAAGTCCATCTATACTAGATATCTTTCTGAGTAGCTCTACGAAGTCGCACTTCTCGTCATCGCTACCAAATCTTCTGCCGTAGTTGTTGACATTTTGACCTAGTAGCATCACCTCTTTTGCTCCACCTTTGACAGCTTTTGCAATCTCTCCTACTATGAGAGTGCTAGGTATGGATATCTCATCACCCCTAGTAGCTGGTACTATGCAAAAGGAGCAACTTTTGTCACACCCTATAGAGATGTTGACCATGGCTTTGAGGGAGTTGCTGCGATACTCGGCAAAATCATAACTACTCTCATCATAATCTGTAGATATCTCTACCGCATGTTTGGTGTCGACTACATCATTGATCTTAGATACATTTCTAGCACCCAATACGAAGTCCACTACTGGAGCCCTCTTGATGATATCCTTGCCTAGATGGCTTGCAGTACATCCGCATACACCTATCTTGGCTCCATCTTTACGCCTCTTTTTGAACACACCTATCTCAGAGAAGAGTTTGGCGACAGGTTTTTCGCGTACGCTACATGTATTGATGATGATGAGATCAGCCTCAGCTAGAGTGGTAGTGAGTTCATAAGGCTCTTTGCGATTTAGTTCGGCTATCATATGTTCACTGTCACGGCTATTCATAGCACAGCCTAGAGTCTCTATAAAAAGTTTTTTCATTTGTTGGCTTTATAAGTTATTTTGTTTGGGGAGGAGCGAGGAGAGTTTACTGTACGATGTGTACCTCGTAGATATACTCATTGTCATCCAAACCATACTTC
>WFMX01000319.1 GCA_015488875.1 Campylobacterota bacterium
ACTTTTTTGACTCCGCCGTGTAGATATTTTTTTGCCAACTCTGTAGTGAGGAATACTCCTGTACACTCTATCACAAGCTCAGCACCCACAGAACCAAAATCAATCTTTTCTGGATCTCTATCGTTAAACATTGTCACAGCTTGACCATTGAGTTCTATAGTCTTGTCGTCTATCACTTTAGCATCTATACCGCTATGTACGCTATCGTATTTGAAGAGATACTCTAGCATATCAGGCTTTGATGTTGTGTTGAGTGCCACTAACTCTATATCGTCTCTACCCATGATGATCTTTGCTACGATCATACCTATTCTACCTGTACCGTTGATTGCTACTTTTAATGCCATCTTTTTATCCTTTGAATAAATCTAAATTTAGGTAGAATAATACACTTTTTTTATAGTGAGTATCCTTACTTTTTGGCTAGCTATTGTTGAGTGTGTGATTAGGCTTGGTCAAGCAGCCTCTTCGAAATCCAACTCTATGTTTCACTTTGTTGATTTTCATTGCGGCATTGTACTTTTAGGTTTGGATGCTAAGATACTTACTAGAGAGCATAGCTACATGAGCCAAATCCACTAGATTATATGAAAGGAAAAATATTATGATATTTGAAAACTTATCAGAGATAGAGAGTGTACCTATCTCTAAAAGGCTTGAGTACTTAGGCACAAAGAGTAAAATTCCGCACAAAGATAGAAAATTTCGCTCCAATATGATGCTAAATCCACTAAATCTCAAGCATTTAAACCGCATAGATGAGAGCAGTGCAGATATGATAACTCTCAATCTAGAGGATGCCATAGCACCTAGCAGGAAAGAGGAAGCACTTCACAATATAGCACTCTTTTTATCCCACTTAGAGGAGAGTCGTAGCTTCATTATAGTACGCACCAATGCTATAGATGAGGGTGGAGATAAGGAGATAGAGTTTTTGAATAGTTTCAGCTTCGATGCTATCCGTATCCCCAAAGTGACCAACCCGCGACAGATAGAAAAAGCATTGAATCTACTAACAAAATCTAAAGAATTACATATATCATTAGAGACTGCACAAGCATTTCAAGATATCTCGAAACTTCGCTTAGATAGCAGAGTCACTACAGCAAACCTAGGTATCTTAGATTTGTTGACTTCGCTAGGGTTGCCACAAGATATAGTGAATATGGGCAATCCAACTATAGAGTATATACTGAGTAAATTTCTCGTAGATAGCAAAAGCTGTGGCATAGAGCCTATCTCATTTATGTTTCAAGACTACAACGATAGAGATGGTTTCAGTGAGTGGTGTATGAGGGAGAAGATGATGGGCTACGCTACAAAAGCCTGCCTAGGGCCAGCACAAGTGGATATAGCCAATGAGATATTTGGCATAGATGATACTGCATACCAAAAAGCTATGGACATCAAGGAGTTGTTTGAAAAAAAGTCTGCTAGTGCTATCAACGGATTTTTGGACGATAGATATGGCTTTATAGATGAGCCTATATATAGAGATGCTCTGCTTCTGTTGAAGAAGCAAGAGAGATAAGGATTGTCATTGGAAACCAAAGCATTTCCTTTAGCCTCTCCTTGATTTACGGAGCTAAAGCACTGTGTTTATCTTTTCCGATGAGTTTTTCAGGAACGCTTATATATATTTCCCTTTTTTTGAAAAATTTAATATGTATTTTTTATAGATTATCTTATCTTTCTTCTCTGTCGTCTTTTTGCCTTGTTTTGCACTCTTGACCTTTTGCCCCTTGTTTTTACTATTGGTAGTGACAACGCTCTTTTTGATGGTGTATCCATAAGTTTTGTTTTGGTAAGTTAGATAAAATTTCTTGTTTATTGAGTGAGGGAACTCTACTAGATAGTAGCTACTCCAGCTGTTTACTAGGGAGATATTTTTGAGTAGTGGGTCGCTCATCGAGAGTCTTTTGACGGCTATTGGAAGTGCATTGAAACCCTTAGCTCTCTTTTTCTTCTCTTTTCTCGTGAAGTGATCTCGTTTTGTTGGCTTCGGATATGCTATATGTATAGTGAGATTTTGCTCACTAGATATGAGATCTGCATCTTTGTCGCCATCGACTCTGTATAGCCCTATAATAAATTTCTCATTTACCCTGTGGTTATCGTCATTGTATGAACGCTCCGCATTGAGATAGGTGGCTGCGAGCAGTATCTTTGTCTCATTCGCATCTCTGATGGATATCTTCTCTGTTTTTTGGATATGCCTATCGACCTCTACAGTCTTTTTCAAATCTCTACCTAGCTTAGTCTCATATTTTGAGCTACACCCCACAACAAATATAACCATCAACGATATAATCAATAATCTATACATACAAATCCTTATCTAAATCTTTTGTGCAATTTTAACATAGCTTCAATAAAAATTAATGTATAATTTTATAAATACTTATAAATAAAGGTATGATGTGAAGAAGAGATATGCTGTGGCATTCACAGGACCATCCAATAGTGGCAAGACTACTCTCATAGAGAAGGTCTCCATGGAGTTGATCAAGAGTCATCAGGTAGCCATCATCAAAAATGATCCGAAAGATAAAGCTCACTTTGATGTAGAAGGAAAAGATAGTTATAAATTTTCGCAAACAGGGGCAGAGGTGGTAGTCACTTCACCCTACAGGACTACATACCTATCCAAGAGAGAGAAGTCGCTAGATGATATAGTGGATATGTTGAGTGAGTTTGACTATCTGCTTGTAGAGGGACTCAAAACCCTGCCACTCCCAAGGATAGCAATATTTCGCAATCAGATAGAGGAGAGCTACTTTGAATATAGTGAAGCTATAGCGGTAGATGATAGTGTGGATTTGTCTAAATATGATATACCCACAGATATAGATCTGCTAGATCTCAACAACAGAGATGAGATCATAGAGTGGATCAAGAGAAATGCAAAGGAGATATAATGCGTACATTAGAACCGATCTTTGAAGCGATCAAAAAATCTGCATACCGTATACAAGAGGCTATCACCAACGAAGATACCGACTACTCAAACCAATCAAATAAATCTGGTGATGTTCAGCTAAAGCTAGATATCACAAGTGATCTTATCATAGCCGAAGAGTTATCATACCTACATCTAGTCAAAGCTATAGCTAGCGAAGAGAAGGAGGAGGAAGATATCCTCAATCCCGATGGAGAACTATGTATAGCCTATGATCCGTTAGATGGCTCTAGCCTCATAGATGTCAACCTAAGCGTAGGATCGATCTTTGGGATATACGATGGTGAGTGGGATGCGAAAAAGATGATAGCATCTGTCTATGTAGTATATGGTCCACGGATGGAGATGGTGACAGCATACAAAAATAGCGTAAGACACTACATATATAGACATGGAAGATTTAAGGAGCTAGAGGAGATCAAGCTAGGTGACAAGGGCAGACACAATGCACCAGGTGGCACACAGCAGTGTTGGAAGCCACATCACAAATCTCTCGTAGATAGTTTTTTTGCAGAGGGGTATAGGCTAAGATACTCTGGCGGTATGGTGCCAGACCTACATCAGATACTACTCAAGGG
>WFMX01000320.1 GCA_015488875.1 Campylobacterota bacterium
AAACTGCAACACCGTTATGCTACAGCCGAGGTCTGGTGATAACGATTCACTCCACTTCGTTACGCAAATCATTATCACCAGACCCCTACCACTTCTTATTTGAACATTTTTCGACAGCCTAGAGTGGTGGTTAATTTGCAAGTGGCTCATAGCATATTAAATATGTTTGGTTTTGGGTTTTGTTTGATTTTGAATTCTAAGGAGAGACTGCATCAAGCACTAGATTATGCTACACCTGATGAAACATATTTCAAAGGAGCTAACAGCAAAATATTTGACAATATGGATTTGTTAGCAAAAGTAGCATAATTAGGCGGAATAAGGAAAGTTTTTTGGTGGTCTTGACAAAAGGGAGCGTTTTATCTACAAAACATTTAAAAATGTGTAACAAAAGCTACTACCTTTGCCTAGCTCAGACTCTACTTTGAGAACTATCCCCTCTTCATCTATGATCTGCTTGACTATATTGAGCCCTATGCCAAAGCCACCCTTGTTGTCATCTTCGCGGTAGTATCGCGAAAATATCATGTCTACATCCTTTATGCCGACACCTTGGTCTGAGACACAAAAGAGTATCCCCTCGTCTCTTTGAGATAGAGTGATCTTGATATCTTTCTTGTCGCCACTATACTTGATGGCGTTAGAGAGGGTATTGTCTACTATCCTCTGTAGTTTTGTTTTGCTAAACTTATAATACAACTCCCTCTCTATATCCATTTTCAGCTCTATACCCTTCAGGTTTGCCACCTCTTGAAAATACTTGACTCTATTTGCGATGAAGTCACCCATATCTATAGCCACCATAGCATACTCCACTCGCCCCTGCTTGACTAGATAATCCATATCATTATATATGGTCGCTAATGTCTTTGAGGCGGATTTGATACGAGATATATATCTATTGCCTCCATGTTTGTTGACGAAAAGGTCGGCATTGATATTTATAATGCTTAGTGGTGTATTTATCTCATGCATAGAGTCCTTTATGAAAGCATCTAGCTGATTGTTGATCCTTTCAAATGGCAAAGAGAAGTTTTTCAACAACCACAAGGAAAATACAAATAAAATGGCAATAATCCCTATCATGACTCCTATGGCGACTAGATAGATATCATAAGCTGTATGCTTTTTGGAGACTATGAGGTAGCTCGCACCAAAGTAGTATCCGTCAGGCATAGATGAGATGAGATAGTATCTATCATCCTTTTTGTGAAAACCATCTGCAAACGATAATGGCTTGAAATCTAGCGTAGTAAAGATAGTACCGAAGTCGTTTCTATAGAGAGCAGCTTGGAACTCTTTGTATCTTGGGAAATGATAAATCTTTTCACTATTGTCATAGTGCTGCATAGAGAGGATGATATCTTCACTCTTTCGCTCTAGGGACAATTTGACTTTCGCCTCATCTATCTGCAAGAGTAGCATCACATATATCATCAGAGGGACAGTCAGCACAAGTGCTAATACCGCCGTGTAGATAGATGCGTACTTGTGGGCAAACTTTTGATTGTCAAAGTTCAATACGATACCCCATGCCTCGAACTGTCTTGATGAAATCTTTTTTGAGTTTCTTGCGGAGGCTACCCACCTGCATGCGGATATTGGTAGGGTCTACCCACTCACCCCACACCTCCTCTAAGAACATATCGCATCCCACCACATAACCTCTCTGCTTGATGAGTAGCTCTAGTATCTTGGTCTCTCTCTTTGCCAATATGATCTCTTCATCATCTAGCGATAACATCTTGTGTTTGATATCATACATATATCCATATGGTAGAGATATAGTCTCTTTCGATGAGGAGAAGCAGTGGAGTTTTATGGCTTGCTCTACACGAAGCTTAAGCTCTGTGAGATCAAATGGCTTGCGTATGTAGTCGCATCCACCACACTCATATCCTCTACTCATATCCTCTATATCTGTGAGAGAGGTGATGAAGATAGCAGGTGTATCTATGGACTCTTTACGAATAGACTTTAGCATTTCAAATCCATTCTCTTTGCCAGCGACATTGACATCAAGCAGTAGAAGATCATACGAACTATCAAAGATAGAGTCAAAAGCCATATCAGAGTCGCCAAAACACTCTACGACATATCCACAATCCTCCAAGAACTCTTGCATACTTATGGCCAATATAGATTCGTCTTCTAGTATCAATATCCTCATTTTATTCCTACCATTATCTTATTTGCCCTATCTTCTTTTGCTGATGCTTGTTGTATAGTATGATATCTATCAGTTCACTCTTTGTGTACTCTCTAAGAACTCCTATAGCCTCTCTCTCCATATCTTTTTTCATATCACTCTTTAGATGTGGTAGAGATGCTATCAGCTCCTTGTCGTAGCTATCCCTAAAACCAGCATTTGGTCTCGACCAAGATGCCACAACCCTCCCTATGTCATCATCAGAGAAGTGAGTGAAGTATGATATGGACTCTCTGCGTTTATCATATCTCTCTATAGCGTCTGATGCTAGCACAAGTAGATATTTGCCTATCTCTCTGCCTTTTCCATTATACATAGGCTCTAGTAAGTATAATCTATCCTTGCTATAGAGGTAGTGTTTTTGTATCAACTGCTTCCAATTGATCTTCTCTATGTCGTCCACCAATTGTCTATTGAAGTTTTGGTTTGATATGACAAAATCATGCAGATATGGAAAATCTCGCATCAAAGTAGCCTGCTTGAGGTACTTACTCTCCATCAATGCAAATAGCTCTATGCCACCCTTGCGTAGCTTGGTGGCAAATTCATCTATGAGCTTGATGACATCCATGTAGCCTAGTATCTTGTCACCACTCACTATCGGTATGGTAGCCTTGAATGTCAGCATCCTGCCAGTCTCCATACCTACTTTCGGCTCTTTATTGTACTGCTTGAGATCCAAATCCTCACGAAACCAAAGCAGAGGCATACCTACAAATTCCATACCCCAACTGCGTGCAAAGATGAAAAAATCAGGTGTCAAAACTTGTAGTCTTAGACTCTTTAGATGTGTATACTTTTTGAATCTCTTCGTAGTCTCTCTGAGTATGCGATAACCTCTCTCCTCATCATCTGCCATCAAGGCATTTTTGAGATTTCCATCTTCCGAAAGAGCCAGAGAAAATGACAGCAGATCTGCCATCTCGAAAGATAGTGCAGATTGGAAATCATCAATTATGTGATCACTCAGGATGCGAATATTGTCATCTCTGTTTTCTCTATAGAAAAATATAGATATCAAAATTAGCACTACTATCAATGATGAGGTGGTGAAGAGTAGAGGAGTATAGAGATTTGATTTTTTAAACATGCTAACCAACTTGATGATTTTGGTCATTATCTTATCATAACTATTTGTGAGTTGGGCTTACACTATCAATAAACCTTAAGACTTATAGGTTATTATTTGATTTTTGAGATTGGAATTCATAATGATTATAAGAAAACTATTTAAATTTGAGAATGCACACATAGTGAGAGGATGCTCCACCCAAAGATGTAGCGAAAATATACATGGACCTGTCTCTTATACA
>WFMX01000321.1 GCA_015488875.1 Campylobacterota bacterium
CTATTGTTATGCGGATGTGGTGAAATTGGTATACACGCTAGACTTAGGATCTAGTGCTTCACGGCGTGGAGGTTCGAGTCCTCTCATCCGCACCATTCACAAATATAAAATCACTTCAAACTCCCATATAATCATACTTTGAGAGACTTTTTAAGGTTTCGTTATTTTGAGAAAATCACAAGAGAATCACAAGCAGAATAAAAAAGCTACTAAAAACTATAGTAAGTTACTCTGTGATAGACCACTTCATCTAAATAAATATTCGTTCAAGTAATTGTAACTCCTCCAGAGTTTATATCTCTCTTGGAGATAACCGTGTTGCAGTCGAGGGCGAACGATCACTATGTGGGGACACAGGTTTCATTCGCTTTGCTCACAAAACCAATGTCCCCTAGCTGTATCGTTTTCACCTACGAGTGCATAAGCTATGATTGTATTTAAAACAAACAGATACAATAACCATAACCTAAAAAGCCAAAAATGAGAAATACAACTTTAACTTATTTGATCATTTTTCTATGGGCTATGACCGACCCTATCTTGTAGCCCTATCTCGTCGATGATAGACAAACTATCATTTTTCATGACTCCTAAGAGTATTTTGGGTATACTTAAGTATATTACTTATTGGGGGATAGGAGATATGGTAAGATCTATTCAGAAAGTTATACTTGTATTTATATATGTGACAGCCATGGGCATAGGGGCAGAGGTGAAGCTCATAAAACCAAAAGAGGCTATCAGGCTGATAGGTAGAGAGGATGTACTCTTCGTATCTGGAGAGAATAGTGCGGCTTTTCATGATGACCACATAGTAGGCTCTATCAATATCTATCTGCATGACATATGTCACAGAGATGGGAATGGACGGATGGTAAACGCCCCTCTCTATGATGACCCCAAAAATAGTGAAGCAGTACTCCGAAATAGAGGTGTCAAAAATAGCCACTTGGTAGTAGTATATGATGATTTTCATGGTCCGCATGCCTCTGGTCTCTACGGTTACTTTGAGAGTCTAGGAGATGAAAATGTCAGGCTTTTGGATGGTGGACTAGAGGGGATCAGGAGATTGGATCCAAATCAGCAACTCTATGATAGCTTAAAATCCAAAGAGAAAAAACTCCAACTGCAAATCGAAGTGGCGACTAAAGAGAAGAGAGACAAGAAAGTGGCAAGCTTCAGATCGGATCTTAAATCACTTATGGCAAAAATAGATCTCATCAAATCGCAACTATTGATAAAAAGTGGAGATGAGAAGAGTATAAAAAAGGGCGACTTCACCGTAGACATAGGAGAGATAGCAGTAGATCACTTAGCAGATGTAGATGAGCTAAAGAGAGCCTCCGACGATATCGTCAAGCTGGGAGACAAGAGTAAATTTGTAATCATAGATGGCAGAAGCATGGAAGAGATCATAGGTGAGGAGAAGCTAGATGGTGTACTGAGGGGTGGTCATATCCCTGGATCAAAATTTATAGAGTGGAAACATTTAACTGATCTCAAAAATAAGAAGAGTTTCAAATCATTGGAAGAGATGCAAAAGATATTTGACAAAGTAGGTATAAAAAAGGATAAAACTATCTATACATATAGCCACTACGGTGTTGGAAGAGGCTCTCATATAGCAATGGCTTTGAGACTCCTAGGGTACAAGAGTGTCAAGGTCTATGTGGGGGGATGGAGTGAGTGGGGCAACAATCCACGCTTTCCATTGAACCGATAGGAAAAACAGGCAGAGACAGCAGATGGAAAAGCAGATGGAAAAAGTAGACGAGAGAAGCAGACGGAAAAAGAAGATGATAGATAGAGATCGAAGAGATTTTATCAAGAGTTCGACTATCGCGACAGTAGCCTTAGTGTCTCATAGCGATCTAGTAGCCCAAACAGATATGAAGTCCACAAAGATAGAGTCCAATAGTAGATCTCGCACTGAAGATATGCTCCGTAGAGAATTTGAGCTTATCCATGGGAAGGGCAGAAATGGTAGCAAGATAGGGTATGCCTCTCTAGGAAATACTGCATATGAGATAGAGAGAGTCGATGGTGTCATCACTAGAGAGAGTCAATCCGCTAGATACCTACCATTAAATAGCTATACACCCGACATCAACCCTAGCGGAGACAATAGAACAGCACAATATTCACAGATGATCTATCAAGGAGATAGAGTACTTTACCCTATGAGACGCATAGGTATGAGAGGCGAGGGGAAGTGGGAGAGACTCAGTTGGGATGATGCCATAGATGAGTTGGCTAGGAAGATATATGAGGTGATATCGGACCCAAAGAGAGGTCCTGCTAGGCTCATGATAGATGCAGGTACCGATAGTGAACTACAGAGCCAGCATAGTGCCACCTTGAGACTATCTGCTATGTTGGGTGCAGTGAGAACCAATAGAGATTCTACAAACGGCGAACTCTTCTCTGGTGCTACCATAGCGTATGGCGAGCCAAATGTGGGTCACAGCTATGAGTTTTTGTATGGTGCAGACACCATCATATTTTGGGGCATAGATCCATCCGTATCAAATACAGCCGATGCACATTTCATATCTGAAGCGAAGTATCGTGGTGCGGATATCATAGTGATATCCACTCAATACAATGCCACTGCAAAATCAGCAGACCTATGGGTACCGACAAAGAGAGGAAGCGACAATATCCTAGCAGCATCTATCATACATGAGATTATCAATAAAAAACTATACAAAAGTGACTTTGTCAAGATATTTACCGACCTGCCACTACTTGTCATCAAAGAGAGCAAAAAGCTTTTGAGAAGATCCGATATAGAGGATGTTTCTGATGACAAAGATTCGAAGAGCAGAGCTATAGATGAGTTCTATTCATTCGACAAAGTGAGTGGCAATATAGCTCTGATGCCTGGCTCACAAGGGAGTAAAAATAGATCTCTTGATATATCTGAACTAGGTATAGATCCTATGCTGGAGGGTGAGTGGAAGATTAGGCTTCTTGATGGTAATGAAGTGATGATCACTACTGTTTTTGAGATGCTTAAACAAAATGTAGAGTCATACTCTCCGCAAGAGATGCAAGCGATGACGGGAGTCAACCCAACAGTGGTAAGTAGACTAGCCAAAAGTATAGCAGTACCTAAGGTAGTATCACTCACGGTGGGCAGTTCACTATGCAGAGAGTTCAACGGCATTATGACTATATGGAATATATCATCTATCTGTGGATTGACGGGGCGTATAGCCTCGTATGGTGGTCTCAACACTTCACACAAGAGAGATATAGATAGTGACCTCATCACGCTAAATGGTAGATACTCATCTAGGTTGGCTTCAGGCTTCATCAATGACTATATGATGGGTGATGATATGAGTAGATTTGAGAAATACTTTACCGAAGATGATATAGCCATATCGCAAAATGGCATGGATAAGAGTGAATATATATCTATCGTTCGAGATATACTAGATAGTGGCAAAGATGGCAGGAGTGATACGGATATCAGTGCAAAACCTTGGTGGATCACAGATACATTGCTGCTGGTGGATAACCCCATATATGGAGATGGTATAGGCAGAGAGTATAGAGAAGAGTTTTGCAAAAACATGAGATACTTCGCATATGTAGACTACAGGATGAGTCATACCGCTTTATATTCGGATCTATTGCTGCCGCTCAAATCTAGATATGAGAGTAGTGGCTTGGAGGAGACTAACAACATGAGATATGCCAACCTTTCGCAACCTATGGAGGGATTAGAAGCTGTAGGAGAGTCAAAAGATGAGTGGACGATCATGGCTATGCTGGCCAAGAGACTAGAGGAGATAGCTAGTAGTAGAGAAAATGTAGATAGGTCAAAGATCAAAGATGACAAGCGATATGCCAAAGAGGGCTATCATGACTTGACAAAGGTATATCAAGAGTTTACAAATAGCTTAGAGTCATACAAAAGTAAAGAGAAAGAGAGTAGGGGATCAGTAGAGGGAGACAAGGTGGAGATCTCACCAAACTCATCGGAAACGATGGCTTTAGCCTCATCAAAAGATGAAGCGAAAGCATCACTTTCGAGTCTTGCAAGAACTTTTGTGAAGCTAGATAGTGATAGTTCATTGCTGACTTATCTACTCGGACAGCAAAAGGAGTATCAGCCTTGGAGTATCAAAAAGATGCAAGATATGGGTGGCTTTTTGTTGTTGGATAGAGATAGGGATATAGAGGGTAGATCACCTATATATACTGATAGAGCCTATAGTAGCTTTGAGGATATACTATATAAGCTAGAGAGGTTTGAGACGCTTACAGGTAGGCAGACATTTTATGTAGATGACGATATCTATATCAGACTGGAATCACACACCAATAGGGGCAGTGGTGGAATAGGTGATCTCTTCAGAGAGAACTACCCACTATCTCTCATCACCACAGAATCTAGATGGTCTAGCAGTGCCATATCGAAAACAGCGAAGAGCCTACTGCGACTACATAGGGGGGTTCCATATATCAAGATCAACACTCAGGTAGCAGAAGAACTACAGATAGAGGATGGTGATAGAGTGAGAGTCTACAATGAATTGGGTGAGTTTGAAGTGATGGCAAAACTCTCTCACTCTACCCCATTAGCTAGCCTATTTATAGATAGTGGTTGGGAGCCATATATGTTTGAAAACAATCGTGGAGAGGGTGAGTGC
>WFMX01000322.1 GCA_015488875.1 Campylobacterota bacterium
GCTCTTAAGTAGAGTCGTTTTACCACTTCCTATCTGACCAGATATAAACAGGGGAGTAGAAGTAGATTCATAGACTTCTATGAAAAATTTTATATCTCTTTTGACATCAGAATATATCTCTAAATAACGCTCTTTTAACTCTTCTGTTGATAATGTGTGGGTAGGATGAATATTTTTAGCAATATCTAAAATATTAGCCATGGTAGTTCTCCAAAATGATTAAAAATATTTAAATTTATTATACTCAATCTAAGCTTTTTGGTTGTTAAATTGATATTAATCTACGGTGGGTGCGTGATACGATTGTGCTGATACCTCTAGAAACTTATGTTTCAGTCAAGGTCAAACGATTACTATGCGGGGACACAGGTTACATTCGTTTCACTCACAAAACCAATGTCCCCTAGCTGTATCGTTTATTTACTGCGTTAACGAAACACTCAACTTTGAACCCATGCCATTTTTGTCATCCAAAAACAAGAAATAAATCTATCACAATATATATCTAGTGGTATCTTCATCCTCTACTACTTTGCCTAGCTTCTCTTTGACTAGTTGGGCTGTGACATTGTAGCTTTCGCCTTTATGTTCGTCTGCTGTGAAGCTGATCTCTTCTAGTATCTTCTCCATGACTGTGTGTAGTCGTCTAGCACCTATATCTTCTGCCTTTTCGTTGGCAACTGATGAGAAGTGAGCTATCGCTTTGAGAGCATCTTCATCAAATACCAGCTTCAGCTCCTCTACATTCATGAGTGCCTTGTACTGCATGATCAGTGAATTTTTGGGCTCCGTGAGTATCCTATATAGTACCTCTTCTGTGAGGGAGTCTAGCTCTACTCTGAGTGGGAAACGACCCTGTAGCTCTGGTATGAGATCACTAGGTTTGCTGAGGTGGAATGCACCTGCGGCTATGAAGAGTATGTGATCTGTGTTGATCATGCCTAGCTTTGTGTGTACTGTGCTACCCTCTACTATGGGGAGTAGGTCTCTCTGCACACCCTCTTTGCTAGGGTCTTGTCTACTCTGACTGCCTGATGCTACTGCTATCTTGTCTATCTCATCGAGAAATATGATACCACCCTTTTCGACCTTTTCTATGGCTAACTCTTTGAGCTTCTCTTCATCTAGTAGCTCTGCACTTGCCTCTTGTGCTAGTATGCTCTTTGCCTGTTTGACAGTCACCTCTTTCTCTTTGCCTTTTTTGTTGATACCGCCCAAGACTTTGGCTATAGACTCTTGCACCTCTATCATCTGTGGTGGCAGACCGTTGTCATCCATATCCAGTCCTGCTGGAGGCATCTCGATTTTGATTTTGAGATGATCCAACTCACCCTTTTCAAACTTAGCTTGCATTCTCGCAAATGAGGCATCATAGTCTATCTTCTTCTGTTCGCTTGCTGCTGTTGGCAGTGGCGGTAGTAGCTTTTCTATGATTTTGTTCTCTATGTATGCCTCTATCTTTTCGCCATTTTTCGCATTTTCGCTCTCTCTGACGAGTTTGAGTGATACAGAAGCTAGGTCACGGATCATGGACTCTACATCGCGTCCTACGAAGCCTACCTCTGTATATTTGCTAGCCTCTATCTTGATAAATGGTGCCTCCATCATCTTGGCGAGTCGCCTAGCTATCTCGGTCTTGCCCACTCCTGTGCTACCTATCATCAATATATTTTTGGGTATCACATCGTTTTGTATCTCTTCGGGCAGTTGCATCCGTCTATATCTGTTTCTGAGTGCTACAGCTATAGTCCTTTTGGCATCATCTTGACCTATTACATATTGGTCGAGGTGTGCTACTATCTCTTTGGGAGTTAGATTTTCCATAGATCTCCTTATGCTAATTCTAATGTTTTGATATTGTGGTTGGTGTATATACACAAGTCAGCCGCGATTTTTAGTGACTCTACGACAAGCTCCTCTTCGGATAGTGAGGCATGTTTGTCCAATGCTCTAGCGGAGGATATGGCGTAGTTGCCACCACTACCTATGGCTGCTATCTTGCCATCTTGTGGCTCTACCACATCGCCTGTACCACTGAGTATAAATATATGCTCTTTGTTTAGCACTATCATCATAGCTTCGAGTTGACGGAGATGCTTATCTTTTCTCCATGTCTTTGAAAATGCGATGACCGAACGGAAAAGGTCGCCTTTTTTCTCATTGAGTATGCCTTCAAACATTTCGAAGAGATTGAAGGCATCAGCTGTACTGCCTGCAAAGCCACCCAATATATCTCCATGATGGAGTGTGCGTATCTTGGTGGCATTGCTCTTTAGCACACTGTCACCAAATGTCACTTGACCATCACCACCTATGACGGCTTTATCTTTGCCTTTGTATGCCAGTATCGTAGTAGCGTGAAACACCCTATACTCCTACTATCTCTACTTTGAGTGTGGCGTGTATGCCATGACCCAACTTGGCATCTACCTCATGTAGTCCTGTAGATTTGATAGCTTTTTTGAGATTGATATGCTTTTTATCTAGATCTATATCCAGCTGCTCTTTGATGGCTTTGGATATATCTAGGTTGCCTACTGAACCCTTGATGCCTACAGGAGCTGTCCTCTTCTCTATCCTTATAGTGGCATCTTCAAAGACCTTCTTCTCTTTCGCCAACCTCTCCAAGTCATCTTTGAGTTCTTGTGCCATTCGTTCTTGCTCTGCTTTCCAGTTGGCTACTACATCAGGAGTAGCAAGTTTTGCCAAACCCTTAGATATCAAAAAGTTTTGACCATAGCCATCTTTTACATCTTTGATCTCACCACTTTTACCTAGACTCTTTACATCTTTTATCAAAAGTACTTTCATCTGTAATCCTTGTAATTATTATATTTTTTATTATTCTACCCAATTATTTGAGAAAAAAAGTTAATGTTGAAAAAGTTAAGATAAAATTAGACTATATTTTAACTTTAAAGGGGTGATTATGTCTATTAAGTGTGCTTTTTTGTTTCCAGGGCAAGGTTCTCAAGCTATAGGAATGGGAAAAGATTTTTATGACAATAGTGATATAGCCAAAGAGATGATATCTAATGCAAGCAGTAGAGTAGATGTAGATTTTACGGAGTTGCTATTTGAAGA
>WFMX01000323.1 GCA_015488875.1 Campylobacterota bacterium
AGCTGGAGCTGTGGAACGAGTAAAATTTAAATCTAGCATATGCCAGTATGTAGCTCTCATATGTATTGCCATAGAGACGATAGGAATCAGCAACAAACTTACCCTTGTCGTTTTTTCTTAGCTACTACTATGAGTGTCTGTGGTCTCCCTCTCTTCATGACAGTAGCACCTACTCTATATCTCAAAAAATATGTAAGGTATTGATATATATACCTTAGATATTTCTTGATAAGTGATGAGTCTCTAGATGGTTTTGTATCCACAGTTGATATACTATCACTACTTATATTTGAGTCCATTTTTTTATCATTTTTGATAAAAGATAGTAGTTTGACTAGTGCAAATTTAAGTTTGAGTTGTGGCATAAGTGAATATTTGTATATGTATACTACTTCAAAGCCTGCACTGTCGAGTAGCTCATTGATACTCTTGTCGGAAAAAAAGAAGAGGTGGTCAGGGTATTGGAACTTATCTATATACTTCAAGTAGTATGGCTCTATCTCTGCGAAATTACCTGTCTCAAATACTAGTAGTCCATCATCTCTAAGCATCTCATTCATAGTTTTCATCTCAGCTATAGGGTCATAGAAGTGACTCAAAACATCACAATGGTATATGATATCAAACTTTTTGTAATCGTATATAGATATATCTAGTGGGGTTTCTATGCATGGTATATTTAGATTTTCTCTGATATGTTTGGATTGAGTATGATTAAACTCTATACCATAGGGATCGAAGCCTATTTTGTCTGCCTCATATAGAAAATATCCTGCACCAGCACCGATCTCTAGCATGGAACCCTTGTTGATATATGAGGTGATGATATTTAGATTGTGCTTTGCATATAGAGACTTGAAAAAATCGGACTCTATATGTGTCTGTGCAGATATATGGGCATCGTCATGACCATAGATATCTATGACATCAGCTAGTGATGGTCTTGGCGATATATAGATGAGTTGACACTCTTTGCATTTTTTGCCACTGTAGCCATTTTCACTTATAAATTCACTACTATCATTACCACAAAATATACACTCTATCTCTTCCATTAGCCCTTGTCAGCCACTCTTTTTTTACATGCTGCTACATCTATACAGAACATGCCTTTGCCTTTCTTGGCTGGTTTCAATTCTTCTAAGTTTTCATTGCCACATTTTTTGCATTTTTTGTCATCAGATACTACTATAATCTCTGGTTTCACTGCTTCTGGTTTCATGGCAGGGAAGAGTAGTACATCACGGATAGAGTGTTTGTCGGTGAGCATCATCACAAGTCTATCTATGCCTATACCCTCCCCTGCCGTAGGTGTCATACCGTAGCTAAGTGCCTTGACATAGTCTCTGTCCATGTGCATAGCCTCATCATCGCCTGTGGCATCTTTGGCTGCTACTTGCCCCTTAAATCTCTCATATTGATCTAGTGGATCATTTAGCTCGCTAAATCCATTGGCTATCTCTTTGCCCGCTATAAAAAGCTCAAATCTCTCTGCTATATCAGGGTTGATGTCTGATCTTCTAGCAAGAGGAGAGATATCTATAGGGAAGTCTATGATAAATGTAGGGTTGATGAGTTTTGGTTCTACAAATTCGTCAAATAATTCTGCTTGCAAATAACCTAGCGTGAGATTGGCATCTACCTTTACATTGTGCTGTGTCAAATAAGCCAAAGCTTTACTCTTGTCAGTAGCAACATCAGCAGGTACTCCACCTATAGTAGTAAGAGCTTCTATATATGGTACTTTAGCAAATGGTGTAGAGAAGTCTATATCATGCTCTCCATAGCTTAGAGTAGTAGGCAACTTAAGCTTCTCAAATAGATCAGCGAAAAGATCCTCGGTAATCTCCATCAAGTGGATATAGGTATGGTATGCCCAGTAGAACTCTATCATGGTAAACTCAGGGTTGTGAGTGTGATCCATCCCTTCATTTCTGAAGTTACGATTGATCTCAAATACCGCCTCCATACCACCCACTACCAATCTCTTGAGATATAGCTCTGGTGCTACACGCAGATATCTATCTACACCCAAAGCATTATGGTGAGTAGTGAATGGTTTGGCATTTGCACCGCCAGGGATAGGGTGCATCATAGGTGTCTCTACTTCCAAAAATGCCCTATCTTCAAAAAATCTTCTGATGAGAGAGACTATGCGACTTCGCATGATAAAAGTCTCTTTGACCTCTGGGTTGACTATCATATCTAAGTATCTCTGACGATATCTCAGCTCATGGTCTTGAAGTCCATGAAATTTTTCGGGTAGTGGGGAGATGGCTTTCGTGACTATCTCAAATCTCTTGCAGTGGAGAGTCAGCTCACCTGTCTGTGTCACAAATGGATAACCCTCAGCTACCACTATGTCACCTACCTCTATGAGCTTCTTGATTTTGTTGTAGTAGCCCTCTGCTAGGTCGTCTCTGTTGTAGTATATCTGCACCAATCCATCACTATCTTCTAGCTTTGCAAATGCCGCTTTGCCCATGATGCGGATAAATTTGAGTCTACCTGTGAGAGTATATCTCTTGCTCTCATCCTTTTTTTCATCACCATCTAACTCTTTTATATGATCACACTCAGCCAAAAATTGACTAGAGGGCGTGCCTCTCTCTATCTGATTTGGGTATGGATTGAAACCCTCTTCTCTTAGTGTTTCTGTTTTTTTTATTCTCTCTTGAATATATTGATTGTTGAACAACGATTTATCTCCTATATTGTAATATAACTATTTTGATGCAGTTTGACAAGCTTCACATATGCCTGTGATATTCATGATGTGATCTGTCATCTTGAAATTGAACTTTTGAGCTATCTCTTCTTGAAGTTTCTCTATGGTCTCATCTTGAAACTCGATGAGCCTGCCACACTCTATACATATCAGATGGTCATGATGCTCTTTGAGACCCATCTCGTATTTTTTGCCCTTGCTTCCGAATGAGATAGAATTTACTATACCAGACTCCTCTAGCAGGGTAAGTGTCCTATATACGGTGGCTATACCTAGATTTATATCTGGGTGTTTTGATTTGATGAGATTGTACAGATCTTCAGGTGTGAAGTGACCTTCATTCTCATACAAGACTTTCAGTACTAGTTCTCTCTGTTTTGTAAACTTGAAACCACTCCCCTTTAGAAGTTGCTTGAAGGTCTCCAAGAGTGTAGGATAAGATGTCATTTTCTCTACTCTGGATCTACTGAAGCATTAGTCTCTAACAACAAATCCAACTCTTTGAGCGTCGACGATGGCATGGCGGTAGTAGCGTTGATATCTATCTTTGGCGTAACATCATTATCTATATTTATCAGATATGAGCCAGCCTCTTTCAGGTAAGGATATAGTACACTATCGTCTAGGTGCTGACTTACATTTTCTTTGAACAGTGTGACATTGGATAGTGCCGTAATGATGAGGGCAAATAC
>WFMX01000324.1 GCA_015488875.1 Campylobacterota bacterium
ATATCGCTAGCCAAGTACCTACTGCCGTATCTATGGTGATATGATATCTCTTCTCCTCTTCTACTCTCTCTTGATACTTATTTATCTCAAATATAGATATAATGATAGCACCTAGAGTAAGTATGGAGAGTGTCTCTAGCCCCATCAGATAGATGATGCCTGTGGCGATTGCTATGGCGACTGCTATAGTAACAAATCTAGGGTAGCCATCTACAGCCTCACTGCTACCGAAAAATGTCAAAAGTAATTTTTGTATATCCATATTTTCTCCTATGTCAATGATGTGGTTTGGTAGAGTTCTGCCAATTTGATGTAGAACTGCTCTTCACTCTGTTGCTCTAGTAGACCAGAGCCTGGCATGATGGCTTGATGCATCTCTTGGAGGTTGTCAAATCTATCGGGAAAGAGTGCTGTCAATATGCTAGCTGAGACCTCTTTGCGAACCAATATGGATGGTGGTATGATGCCACTCTGTATCAGTTTCATGATAGAGTTTGAGTGGTAGTGGGTGTGGTGATGCTCTCCATGTGGACATGTGCGAGTACTCACTAGTGTTTTGCAAGTATCACAATAGACATACTCATCTACAGTAGTGATGGTAATATCTATATCTTTGAAGCTATCAAATATGGAGTTGAGACGGTTTTTGTCATAGTATAGTCCCAAGCCTGCATGGTTTTTGCCCACTACTAGCTCATCACATCCATAATTTTTTGCCAAAAGTGCATCTAGTATCAGCTCATTATACCCTGCAAATATATATGTATTTTCAAATGGTATGACGATGACTCTGTTTCTAGGTAGGTAATCATCTATAAATTTAGTGAGTGCATTATAGCGGATATCGTACCTAAGTCCCTCAGTGGTAAATGGCTTTCTCAAAAATATCACCATAAGGTCAGATGTATTGAGTGCTTGGCGGATCATCCTCTCGTGAGCTCTATTGAATGGATTGGCAGCCAACATCATGGCTGATATCTTGTTGGCTCCTGTGCGGTGTATCATACTTTTGATCCGCTTGATATTGTCATCTATGAGAGGATAGTCTACGAAATACTCCCCAGATACTGCCATGTCTCCTAGCCGTGCCATAGTGTTCTTGACACCTGGATGGCTAGGGTCGCTTGTGCCATATATATGATGCAGTCTCTCCTCAGGATCTATAGCAAAAGTCTCATCTACGATGAGCTCTCCAACCTTACCACTTCTACTGTAGAGATCTAGTACTTCACCTCTGTTAGCTGTCAGTAGTGTCTCTCTATTTTTCTTGCCCTTGGGGGCAAGTAGAAAAGCAAATGGATAGGGAAACCCTTTATACATCTTGGTTTTGTCTACCTCATTGGCTGTCTTCTCGTCCATCAATTTCGCTACAGGAGAGATGAGTCCTGCTTTGACCAATGCTAGAGTAGATAGAGCCTCTGCATCTATATATATAGATCTATTTTTTCTTGAAGATGCCATATTTTTTCCTTTTTTCCCATAGACTTTTTCTGGATATACCGAGCTTTTTGGAGAGTTCTGTATCTGGAAACTTGTACTGAAAACTATTGACTATGAATTTGACATAATCATCTATAGTCAATATCTCGTTTTGATCATATAGCTTACTCTCTGTCCTCAGCTCTATCTGATCAAATGGTGTATCGAGATCCGAAGTGGTCGAGAGTATGAAATCGCAATCTTTTATCATCTCAAAAAGTTGCTCTCTGTCTACCTTCTTTAGGACTTGCAACTCAGATATATATAGCAGGGAATTTGGAATAGTCTTGGATATCTTCTCTCTCCAATCCTTATCTGTCAGAGGTATAAAGCTCAGTGGTCTAGCATGCAATTCTGCATATGCAAAGACCACCTTGTCTACCAATCTAGAGTAGTTTGTAAGTATTACTGTAGGGGTGCTTATCTTCTCTATAGGTATATCTATAATTATATCTCTGAGTAGATTTTGTGTATACTCCATGAAGAGTCTATTTTGTTGTTTGGTCTCTTGGTACTCTCTGTAGTGTTCTATCTTTCTCTGAAGCTCCTCTATCATAAATGGTTTGACTATATAGTCTTTGGCACCCATCTGTAGAGGTATACTTACTGTATCGTTATTGATATAACTCACCATCAATATGATGATCTTGTCTTTAAATCTAGAGATGAGTGGAGATGGACTCTGTGCTGGCAGTGTAGTGGACAATAGATAGACATCACCCTCACTCTTCATCGCCTCCTTGATAGAGCTGTATATCTCTACCTCATATCCACTCTCTTGCAATTTGGCAGAGATACTCTGTGCCAAATATAGCTCGTTTTCTACTATAATTATCTTCATCTATTTAGTCCAGTCAAAATATGTTAAATTTGCGATCGCCTCTACAGCAACCCCCTCTTTTCTACCCAGAAACCCTAGCTTTTCAGCTGTTGTCGCCTTGATGTTTATGAAATTTCTACGGATACCTATGATCTCGGCTAGATTTTGTCTCATCTCATCTTTGTATGGTAGCAAGCGTGGTGCTTCTGCTATGATGCTGATATCTACATTGCCTATCACTAGACCAAAGCTTCTCACCATTCTTACAGTATCTCTGAGTAGTTCTCTCGAATCTGCTCCTGCATAATTGCTATCATTGTCGGGATAAAACTCACCTATATCACCAAATCCAGCAGCCCCGAGTATGGCATCTATGATGGCGTGTATCGCCACATCACCATCGCTATGAGCCTTAAAACCATAATCTACCGCTATCTTTGTGCCACAGAGCATCATCTCTTTGCCATCTTCAAATGGATGTATATCTATACCAAATCCACTAAGTGTGCGAAGTGATGGTCTCTGAATGCAGGCAAGCTTTTTTAAGTCATCTATGGTTGTGAGCTTGTGAGCATTTTCAGATCCGCCTACGAACTCTACGCTACCACCATTCGCTACTACAGCACTGCTATCATCTGTATACTCTACCCCTTTGGATAGAGCATCTTTGAGTAGCTTAGTTCTGCTCAGTTGTGGGGTCTGTATCCTCTTGATACTTGATCTATCTATAGGCTCACCACTCATATAGAGTGTATCTACCACAGGCAAGACAGGCACTATAGAGTCCGCCCTACCTCTAGCCTCTAGCACTCTATCTATCATCTCCCTATCAAGGCAACATCTAGCTATGTCACTCACTAGTACCATCTCGGTATCGACCTCTTTTAGAGCGTTGTTAAGTGACTCTTGTCTACTGCTACCACCCTCTACGAAATGATAATCGGCAAAATATCTCATGATGGATATCTCTTCGGCGGTAGAGACTACTATCACTTTGGCAAAATCATAAAGTGAGTCAAACTCATCACTCACTTGTAGCCAGAGTGGCTTGTCACCACTATAGAGCCACTGCTTCTTTGGCTCCATCTTGAAACGCGTGGCAGAGCCTGCCCCCAAAAGTATCAAGGTAATATCTATCAAAAATGGACTCCTAAAGTGTATTTTTGTTTTTTTACAGTTCCTAATCTCAAAAATGTAACGAAAGTATACACGCTAAAGCTTTTAGTTATCTTTTTTACTCATTGTGCTAGCAGATAAAGGGAAATAAGCAACTGAAAAAAACACCCCTGCCGTGAATGGCACTAAATCAAGCAAAAATCCCAATAATCAGCTGTGGAACGAGCAATATTAATTTAACTTTTATTTTGATTTAATCTTTTTGTTGTACAATTATAGAAAGGGTACATCGATATCTGAAGAAAGTGCAATTTCTTCAGAATCAATGCGATTACTTATCGTTATCGGTGTCCTTGTGCTTTTTACACTCTTTACAATCAAGCCACATAATCGCGACTCTCACTACTCCAAGTATCAAAAACAGTACAGAAAACATCGTTTCCATTTAGTACCCTTTCAACTGAGATAACCCTGCCTATGCTAAAAACATCGTAGCTTCAAGCCCACCCACTCAATATGAAAAGAAGAACACTACCCTATTTACCTAAAAGGGTACGGTGGATTATAACAAAAAGTGAGCGTTTCTCTGCTAAAATACCACTTTTTACTCGTTCCACAGCTTCAGCTGTGGAACGAGTAAACGCCGTCTATAGGGCATTATAGCGATTTTGAGGGGGAGGGAAGAATCGTTTTAGATGACTCTTTGTCTATAGTATCACTTCTATCTCGCTAGAGTCTAACTCTACTTTTTTGGCTTTGCTTATCCTGTCTTCTTGGAGTTTGATGCGAAGTTCATCGTCATCTAGTGCCATGATCTGTATCGCTAGGTATGCTGAGTTGATCGCTCCTGCCATGCCTATGGCTACTGTGGCTACTGGCATGCCTGCTGGCATCATCACTGTGCTTAGTAGGGCATCTTCGCCTCTCAGCTCTCCGCTAGCCATAGGTACACCGATCACAGGCTTGGTGGTAATGCCAGCCAATGCACCTGCTAAGTGTGCTGCCATACCTGCTGCAGCTATAAAAACTCTAGCACCTTTCTCCTCCGCCTCGGCTATATATCTCTTGGTTCGTTCAGGGCTTCTGTGTGCTGATGATATGATGATCTCATATGGTACTCCAAATTTCTCCAATGTCGTAGCACACTCCTGCATGACACTATAGTCGCTCTTGCTTCCGATTATTATCGATACAAATTTCATCTATTTCCTTATTATTGGTGTAGTTTTTGTGATTTGATGTTGCAATTATTTTGTTATTATACAATAATTATTGGGAGTGATGCTTTCTTATGTCAATATTTGTCGGGTTCAAAGAACCCGAACAACTTCAAACTTCACACCACTAGCTGTACCGCTTGACTAACTCTTTGAGCTTCTCTTTGTCTATCACGATGCTCTTATCGCCACCATTTTTGGCATATAGGTCTCTCACCATCTGCTCTACCTCTATACTATCATTTGTATGAGGATAGAGGATTTTTAGAGCTTCTTTGTGGTTGGTGGATCCTCTCTTTGGTCTCCATGCTATCTGTGGTAGTATCTTGATGGCTCCCAATGTCACTATTATACCTGCCACAAATGAGGCTATGAGTATCCATATAGATGATATGGACTCTTTGGACTTTACGATCTCTTGTTCTGTTGATGACTTGCTCTCTGCTGTTTCATCACTCTTTTTGTTTGTGGTCTCTATCTTTGATGTAGGAGTCTTGGCAGTACTGCTCACTACCGTAGGTGCGACATCTTGACCGCCTGTCACTTTGATATCGAATGATTTGATATCTAAGCTTTTTGATTTGCCACTCTTGAAATCAAATACTTTGAATGACTTAGCGGGTATAGTAAAATCCTTATCCGCTATAAATACAAATTTTTTCACATATGTACTAATGAGTCTATCTCCTACCAAATGGCTCTGCACTTTGGCATCGTCACCATATACAGTGACACCATCTATCTCATATTTGAGTGTATCAAAATCTTCCAAATTGCCCTCGCCTTTGATAGTGATAGTGAGATTGACTGGCTTGTTTGCCTTAGTGTCTGTTTTGTCTACTTTTGTATCTATGGTAAAATCACCTATCAAATCATTGCCATCTGGTATTGGCTTGACCTCTACGGCTACGCTATTTGAGACTACCCTACTCCACTTTGGTGTGTCAAAGAATGTACCAAAGAAGTCATCTCTCCTACGACTTCTCTGGGCTACTCTCGCAGAAGCAGATGGTATGGTGAAGTTGCCCTCATACTTAGGTGTAAGTATATATCTGAGTTCATGTACGAGGTAGTCACCTTTGCGATAAGTCTTTTCACCATCTATCTCTTTGGCGAGAAAATCTTTGAAGTTTGGTTTTTGAAATTCCACTTTCATAAGATTGGCTCTACTGTTCTCTCCGAAATAGACGGTGAGCTGTATAGGCTGTCCTACGAAGACTTTCTCTTTGCTCACTCTCATATCTAGTGTTGCTATGCCACCTTGCTTTGAAGTAGGTGCTAGAGATTTGACCATTTTGATATCTATAGGATTGCTCTTTAGAGTCTCTCCATCTATCTTAGCTTCAAAAGGTGGTATAGTCATATTTTTATCAGGAGTAAAGGTGATCTTTAGACTCTTGATATTTTCTCTGCTAGTAGTGCCATTGATCATCTTGTATGACGATCGCGTAGAAGTAGATATAGACTCTACAGGATAGTCGCCTACCATACCTACTTTTGGCAGTGTGACATCGTCACCTTTCGCCTCTAGTGTCAAACTCACACTATTACCTGTCATTACATTGCTGTCGTTGACTTTTGCTACAAAGCTACCACCCCAAATAGAAACTAGTGATAGCTGCAGTAGTAGTGCTATCTTTGTGATATTGCTTGTTATATTTTTCATCTCTTATCCTCTCTTTTTGATATGATATCTACTACCATGGATTGACCTCTTCGCCTCTTTTTGGCTTCTTGGGGTCGCTTGCTTGGTACATCATAGATGGTAGCTTCTTTTGATTTAGCTTTTTGAGCAATCTATTCAACTCTTTTTGAGTCATCTTTTGAGCCTTTGTCATCTTGCTCTCTTTGGGTTGATTGCCCTCTGCTGAGCCTTTGTCTTGCTTTTTGTCCTCTTTTTTCTTGCTAGACTCTTGCTTCTTCTTCTCTCCATCTTTGTTGGCTTTATCCTTTTTTTGCTGATCTTTTTTCTTTTGGTCTTGCTTTTTTTGATCTTTTTTGTCTTGATCCTTTTTGTCTTTGTCACCCTTTTTTTGCTGATTGGGCTTCTTTTGATCCTTCTTGTTCTGATCTTTTTGGTTTTGACCTTTTTTCTTTTGATCCTTCTTGTTCTGATCTTTTTTGTTTTTGTCTTTCTTGTTTTTGTCTTTTTTCTGATCTTTTTTCTTCTGCTTCTGCTGTTTTTTCTTCTGCTCCTCTTTTTTCTTCATCTTTTTTGCCAGCTCCAGATTGAACTTTGTATCTTTGTCATCTCTGATTTTGAGAGCTTTTTCATAACTCTTGATAGCGTCATCCCATTTTTTTTGCTGGAAGTAGCTATTGCCTATATTGTGATCGATATCATGCTGATCGGTTCCCTTGAGACTTTTGTACTTCTCTATAGCCTTATCATACTTTTTTGCCTTGTAGTATGAGTTGGCTATATCATATCCGACTTCAGGAGATTTCCCCTCTAATTTTTGGAAGTTGGCTAAGCTCCTGGTATAATTTTTATCGCTATATGCCATATTTGCCTCAGCTATAGTCTCAAAATCTTTCAATCCTGCCATAGCAAAGAGACTCAGGCTTAGTATAGTCATTATGTATCTTCTCATTTTGCTCTCCTCCTTCGTGGTATAGAACTCAATGCTATAAGTAGCAGAAATATAGCTATCGAGAGCGGATAGACAAATAGCTCTACAGTATCTTTGACCTTCACTTCAGACTGTTGGACATTCTTGTGCTTGGATCTGATGGTAGTGATGAGCTTGTCTATATCCTCATTGCCGTTGGTCGCTACTACAAATGCCCCTCCGCTATCGGTCGCTATCTTGCCTAAATCATCATTTCGTTGAGTGATAGCTATGGTGCCATCCTTTTGCGTGATAGGTTTACCTCTCTCATCGAGTACTGGAGCTCCTTTCTTGGTGCCTATGAGTACTGTGTATAGCTCTATGCCACTATCTTTGATCTGCTCTGCAAATCCTTTGAGTGCTTTGGCATCTCCACCATCACTAAAGACCACCAATATCTTGGGCTTCTTCTTATCTAACATAGATGATGCTAGACGAGCTAGTGCTGTGAAATCGGTCGAAGCCATGTTGATATATCTATCATTGACCCTCTCTACTATCTGAGATAGCGTAGATTTGTCACTAGTAAATGGTGCTAAGACAAATGAAGCATGAGCGAATGCTATCACCGATACCTCATCTGTGGGCATCTTTTCAAATAGTCTAAGCATCTTCTTTTTGGCAAACTCTAGTCTATTTGGGTAGTCATCTTTACTTCTCATAGAGCCTGATATATCTAGTGCGGTCAAGAGATTGAGTCCTTTTACCTCTACTATCTTGTCGCCCCTGTTTTCTATAGGTCTTGATATCGCTACCACCATCAAAAATATAGCCAAAAATAGCGTAATATTTCTCAGCATAGGCGGTATAGTATCGCTACCTGCACTCAGTCGTGCCAATACCTTGTCATCAAATACTCGTGAGAGATTATCTTTGTTGGTGGATATAAGTATGGCAAATATCACCAATGGTATAGCCAAACCCCAAAATAGATATGGATACAAAAATGTAATATCACCCATACTATACTCCTCTTCTGTTGCGTAAATATACAAAAAGTAGTAGAGCCAATATAGCCACAAATAGTGGATATGTGTAGAGATATGTGTGCTGTACTATCTTTTTGTCATTGAGCTTGGATGGCTCTAGCTTGTCTATCTCATCATATATTTGAGAGAGCATATCGCTATTGTATGCACCAAAGGCTTCACCCTTGCCCGCTTTTGCCAAATCTTTGAGATATCTACCGTTGTAGTCTCGCTGATCTCCTATGCCTATCGTATATAGCTTGACATCACTCTTTTCGATGATATTTTTGATATCTTGATAGGCTATCTTGCTCATGTTGTCTTGACCATCTGTGAGCAGTATCACTATCTTGGATTTTGCTTTACTCTTGCTCAACACACCATATGTCTGCACTAGTGCATCATTGATGGCTGTCCTCTTGCCTGCTATACCTAGCTGTTGATAGGCTATGATATCTTTGAGAAACTCCTTCTCAAATGTAAGTGGCGATGCTATGAATGCCACATCAGCGAATGTCACTACACCTATGCGGTCATCTGGTCGCTTGTCTATGAAGTCGTTCATCACCTCTTTGACCACTTGGAACTTATTTCTATATGGATCACTAGGGTCAAAACCACCTTGCCTCATAGAATCACTAGCATCTATCACTAGCATGATGTCTCTACCATTTTTATGTATGTCATGGTACTCTTTTGTGATCACAGGTGAAGCTAGAGCCGTGATAGCCCCTACTATACCTATCCATTTGAGCCACAAGAGCAGTGAGCTTTTGTTGGCTCCGCTTCTCAACATGAGCGACTCTATGTGTGGGAAGTAGATAGCTCTACTCCTCTCACTACAATATTTGGCACACACCACAAATAGTACTATCAACCCAAAAGCCAGTGGGTACTGGAAACTAAACTGATTCATCTGCCACCTGCACATAGAGGTTGAACTGCTTTAGCGTATCTTCATCTACACTATCTACCTCTTTTTTATATTTATATCTATCTAACATAGGAGCTAGCTGTTCAAATAGCTCCTTTCTCCTATCATCCGTAGCTAGTAGTCTCGCATAGTGAGTAGCCTTGTATGCACTCTCTTTGGCATTTTGCCAATCTATAGAGTGGAGCTGAGCTAGGTATTTTCTAGCTAAATTTTCTCTACGAATCTCAAGATACTTTTTGACTACGAAAAATAGTATAGCCACTGCTAGAATTACCCCAAATATAATAAGCCCCCAATATATATAGTAGCTATTATCGGGTATCTCTAGCAGAGGTTTGATATCTTTCAACTCCAAAGCTGGCGATGGAGCTATATTGCCTTGTCCACCCTGTGGCATCACAAGCTTCTCTAGTGTTTGGTTACTATCTAACATCTCTATCACCTCATCCGTTTTATCAATTTCAAATATGGATCTTCGTCCGTATATATCTTGGCAAATCTTATGCCGTTTTTCTTGAACTGTTTATATAGTTTCTCGTCATTTTTGTGAAGTGCGTTTCTGTATCTGCTAAGTAGAGATCCATCTACACTACCTTCAAAACTCTTGCGACTCTCCATATCTATGAGTCTGAGATACCCTAATTCGCTAGGGTTCTCCTCAAACTTATCTCTCACTATCACTGCAAACACATCATGCTTCTTGCTGAGTAGTTTGAGGTCTATATCTCCTATAAAGTCGGATACTATAAATAGTAGAGATTTCTTTTTGACTCTACTGTATAGCGTATCCACAAATCCTTTGAAATCACCCTCTCTGCCCAACACATCAAAACTCTCTAACCCCTCAACTGCTGAGTTGACAGAGAAGAGTTTTTTGCTCGGCTTACTCTTGCTATATAGTTTGTCAGCGTAAATTATGTGTGAAAATAGATCTGCATTTTTCACTGCCGAAAATCCCAATATAGCGGTGATCTCTGCCATCACATCGCTCTTTTGCCTCACTGTGCCAAAGTATGTAGAGCCATTCATCATGTTGGCCACCACTATATTGAGCTGTCTCTCTTCATGGTATATCTTGACAAAGGGCTTGCCCAACTTGGCGGTAGACTTCCAATCTATCTTGCGGATATCATCTCCATAGATATACTCTCTAAGCTCTGCAAACTCAAAACCTTGACCTTGAAAAACGGAGGCGTTGTTACCTAGCATCTCCCCAAAGACCTGTTTGCGTGTCTTGAAAATAATTTTTTTTGTTGCTCTGTTCACTCTATTCCTCTCCTCTTGGCTATATCTTCACAAATTTATTATTGCGATAGGGGTCAGAAGTTGACCATTTGAACGATCACCATGCGGGGACACAGGTTTCATTCGCTTCGCTCACAAAACCAATGTCCCCTAACCGATATCATAAACATGGTAGCATGTTAGGGGTCTGCTGATTTGTGATGCGTGAGCGTAGCGAATGCATCATGAATAACCTGACCTCGGCTAAACTGCAACACGATTACGCTACAGCCGAGGTCTGGTGATAACGATTCACTCCACTTCGTTACGCAAATCATTGTCACCTGACCCCTGCCCCCTCTACCACACTATGGTATCGGAACTGCTTTTAGTATCTTCTCTATGATTTGGTCTTGGGTGATGCCCTCCGCCTCTGCTTCATAGCTGAGTATCACTCTGTGTCTGAGTACCTCTTTTGCTATATATGCTATCTCTATAGGAGATACAAAATCTTGTCCTTTGAGATAGGCTATAGCCCTTGAAGCCTTGTACATATCTATACTAGCCCTTGGTGATGCACCAAAATCTATGTAATTCTCTATCTCTTCGAGTCCATACTTCTTTGGCTCCCTAGTAGCAAAGACTAGCTCCACTATATACTTCTCTATCTCCTCATCTAAGTGAACCTCCATCGCCTCCTTGCGGATAGTGTCGAGATCCTCTATAGATGCCACCTGCTCTATAGTGCCGAAAGTGTCATTGGCTACTCTTCTAGCTATCTCCAACTCTTCCTCTTTAGTGTTGTATCCCACTACTACTTTCATCATAAATCTATCTAGTTGAGCTTCGGGTAGTTCATATACTCCCTCTTGCTCTACAGGGTTTTGGGTAGCGAGTACCAAAAACGGCAGATCAAGCTTGAAGCTCTCGTCACCTATGGTGGCTTGTCGCTCTTGCATCACCTCTAGCAGTGCTGATTGTACTTTGGCTGGAGCTCTGTTGATCTCATCTGCTAGTAGCAGGTTGGTAAATATAGGACCTTTTTTGATCTTGAAGTTATTGTGTGTAGGATCATAAATCTCTGTACCTATGATGTCGGAAGGTAGCAAATCTGGCGTGAACTGCACTCTTTTAAAGTCAAGCCCTAGAGTCTTTGCCAAAGCGTTGACCGTAGTAGTCTTGGCAAGTCCTGGTACGCCCTCTAGTAGTATATGCCCTCTGCACAAAAGACCTGCCAAAAGCCCCTCTATCATTCTGTCTTGACCTATGACGACTTTACCTATCTCTTTTTTGATATCTGTTATTATCTGACTCAAATCTATCTCCTTATATTCTGATTGGTTACTGTTGAGAGAATTTTACTTAGTTGTAGTAACTGAATGATTAATATATGGTGCTAAAGATTAGATCCCCATCACATCCATAGGTTCGATACCTTGACTAAAGCAGTAGGCTCTTATCTTTATGGGTAGCGATGACACACGACATAGCTCTTTGTATCGTTTCTCCATGGGGATGTTGAGAAATGGAGAGATGTACAGTTTGCTATCTTGATATACGATAGCCCATTTGCCACCTATGACTATGCTATCGCTATCATCTATCTCTCGGCGTTGGGCAGACGAGAGTAGGTAGCCTAGCTCTTTGAGTGCTATGTCTGTGGCTCTGGTCTTGAGCGAGTCATTTTTCAGATGATATACTCTCAATTCACTATAGTTAAATAGAAGCTCAATACCATCAAGCAGTGTCACCTTGTCTCTGTGCAAGTAGCCAAAACTCCTCTTGATGCCAGCAGAGAAGTCTCGCATGAGAGGTTCACTATATTTGGCTCTAAATCTATTTCTTTCATATTTCTGATCTGCATTGCTCTCATCTATAAAGTATCTATGATTATGCTCCCTCAGGTACTCCAGAATCTCATCTCTGCTTCTGTCTAGTAGTGGTCTGATAAGCATAAACTCCCTATCGTTGTTCGTCACCCTCTTAGATATAGACTCTAGTCCAAGTAGCTCTACAACTCCAGCACCCCTGCTCAGACGCATGAGTAGCCACTCTAATTGGTCATTGAGTTGGTGGGCTGTCAGCAGATTGTCGTAGCTGTGTCTATCTATGAGAGCTTTGAAGAAGTCATATCTAAACGCTCTTGCATTTGCTTCAAAGTTGCTATCATACGATGGTGCATCTATAGTATAAAATTTTATATTATATGTTTCTGCTAGAGATTTGGCATAC
>WFMX01000325.1 GCA_015488875.1 Campylobacterota bacterium
GTCTAAAGAGTCTCTAGTGAGCAGAGACGATAGAGAGGTAGATAGATTTGTCAAAGCACTAGGGGGCAAAGAAAATATCATAGATACAGACTACTGTATCACTCGTCTCAGAATGACAGTAGCAGACAGTAGCAGTATAAGAGATGAAGATTTCAAACTATTGGGAGCCAAAGGGGTCATTAGACCTGACAAAAAAAGCATACAGATAGTCATGGGTGCAAAAGCAGAAAAGATAGCAGAGATGATCAAAGAGGAGATGAAGACTCAGCACAAGTGATAAAAAAGTGACATCCTTTATGATGATGTTACTTTTATACACACATCAACCATTTATTATTATCTTTTATAGTTAAATCTGCCAATGCTATACTAATGCTATTTACGAATTTTACCATACCATATAGGGTTCTGATACCTATCAAAAAGAAGGAGATATGGATGAGAGTAGTAAAGCTTAGTTTGGCGGTCGTGATGATGACTGGTATGGCAGTGGCAGGGAGTGTGGTAGTACCTCCCCAGAGCGAAGTGGTAGAGGTAGAGACACCAAGTCTTGTAGAGATATTTGGACAGTCTAGGACATTTTATATAGATAGAACATACGATGGGAGTATCGTAAACAACCGTAACTCACTAAATACAGGTGGTTACATAGGTCTAAAGAGCAATGATTATAATGGCTTCACAGCAGCCATAGCAGCCTATGGCGTATATGGATTCAATATACACAGCGATGATGCGAAGACTCTAGGTCTGCTAGTTATGATCCGTCACTATATGGTGGAGAGTTTGACAACTATGCTTTCATAGGTCAACTATATATCAACTACAAGATGGGCAATACAAACCTAAAGATAGGTAGACAGAGACTAGATACACCTATGGCAGGTGCGGATGATGCTAGAATGCTACCCAACCTATTTGAAGCGGCAGTACTTAGCAATACAGATATAGAAAATACCACACTAATACTAGCACATGTCTACAGAGAGACAGTAGGAACATTTGGCAATGTATATGGTGCAGCTGGTGGACTATCTCTACAGAGTGGTTATGGTCTAGGCTATAAGCTTGCTACTAGTGGTGAGTTTGTCAACATGGGTACAGTAGCACTAGGTGATGCTGATGCTGACGGCAACCCAATAGACAATGAGACGGCAGGTGTGACAGCTTTAGCTGGTATCTATGCAAATGATGGACTTAAGTTGCAAGCTTGGGACTACATCGCATGGGATATACTCAATGCCGTATACCTACAAGCAGACTACTCCATACCTATGGGTGAAAGTATGAAAGTCAAGCTATCGGCACAGTACATAAATGAGACAGATATAGGTGATACTTTAGCAGGCAAAGTGGATAGCAACTATATCGCTGCCAAAGTGACAGGCATCATGGGTAACTTCAGTGCATATGTGGCATACTCTACTACTGGCAGTAATGACGACACAGTGACAAACGGCGGTATCTTGACTCCTTGGGGTGGTATGCCAGCGTTTACGCAAGGTATGGTGACTAGACACCAATTCCTCGCAGGTACTGATACTCTCAAAGTAGCGGCTACTTACAACTTCGCAGACTATGGTCTCAAAGCTTCAGTATACTATGTGAGCTTCGATGTAGGTGCAGAAAATACATACATCAATGGCAAATCATGGACTACTACGGAGCCAGGTTTTGACCTACAGTACAAGGTAGCAGCAGTAGATGGACTCAATCTCAGATTTAGAGGCAACTTCCCAGACGAGTTTGGCTCTAAAGAGGGTGAAGCTTTCAACTGGGGTGAGTATAGATTTATCGTAAATTACAACTTCTAAAGGAGAAGAGATGACACAAGATAAAGTAGAGCAGGTAAAGAACAATCCAAAATACCAAGAACTGGTAAGCAAACGAAACAAGTTTGCGTGGACACTATCTATCATAATGTTAGTTGTATATTATACATTCATTATGATCATAGCGTTCAAGCCAGCTATATTTGGAGCAAAGATAGCTGGTGGTGTGATAACTCTAGGTATACCTGTAGGTGTCGCTATCATATTTATATCTTTTATTTTGGCTGGCATATATGTAAAAAGAGCAAATGGTGAGTTCGATACTCTCACCCAACAGATCAAAGATGAATTGAAGTAGAGGTAAATGATGAAGAAAATTATACTATTGACACTCCTAATGGGTGTATCGCTATATGCGTCAGGTACGATAGAGGGTGAGATAGAGAAACAACCTCTCAACATCTCAGCTATCGTTATGTTTTTACTATTTGTGAGTGGTACACTAGGTATCACATATTGGGCAGCCAAGAGAACCAAAACAGCAAAAGACTTCTATACAGCTGGTGGTGGTATCACAGGACTCCAAAATGGTATGGCTATAGCAGGTGACTATATGTCAGCGGCATCATTCCTAGGTATATCTGGACTTGTATATCTAGCAGGATATGATGGTCTCATATACTCTATTGGCTTCCTTGTTGGTTGGCCTGTGATACTATTCTTGATCTCTGAGAGATTGAGAAACTTGGGTAAATATACATTTGCCGATGTCGCAGCATACAGACTCAAACAAGCTCCTATCCGTACACTAGCGGCATTTGGTTCTATAGCTACAGTGATACTATATCTTATCGCCCAGATGGTGGGTGCAGGTAAGTTGATACAGCTACTATTTGGTCTGCCATATGAACTAGCAGTTGTGATAGTAGGTGCGTTGATGATATTATATGTGACATTTGGTGGTATGCTTGCTACTACATGGGTGCAAATCGTCAAAGCTATACTACTCCTATCTGGTGCTACATTTATGGCACTAGCGGTACTTAGTCACTTTGATTTCAGTCTATCGGCTATGTTTGCCAAAGCGATAGAGGTACACCCTAAAGGTGAAGCGATCATGGCACCTGGTGGACTAGTGAGTGATCCTGTATCTGCTATATCATTGGGTATTGCCCTTATGTTTGGTACAGCAGGTCTACCACATATTTTGATGAGATTTTTTACTGTTGCAGATGCAAAAGAGGCTAGAAAATCAGTATTTTATGCTACAGGTTTCATAGGCTATTTCTATATTCTTACATTTATCATCGGTTTTGGTGCTATCATAATGGTACTCAATAATCCAGAGTATTTAGATGTAGCAAAGCAGGCTATCAGTGGTGGCTCACCTATACTTGGTGGTAAAAACATGGCAGCTATACACTTATCACATGCAGTGGGTGGTAACTTCTTCTTAGGATTTATATCAGCAGTTGCATTTGCTACTATATTGGCGGTAGTATCTGGTCTGACTCTAGCAGGAGCATCGGCTATATCACATGATTTATATGCCAATGTATTTAACAAACATGGTGAGGTAGATGAAGCCAAAGAGATTAGAGTATCAAAGATAGCTACTATAGCTCTAGGTATCATAGCCATCATACTAGGTATAGCATTTGAGAAGCAAAATATAGCATTTGTTGTCGGTCTAGCGTTTGCTATCGCAGCATCTGCCAACTTCCCTGTACTGTTCCTCTCTATGTTTTGGAGTAAGCTCACTACTAGAGGTGCAGTGATAGGTGGTAGTCTAGGACTCGCTACAGCTATCATGCTAGTGATATTAGGCCCGATCGTATGGGTACAGATATTTGGAAACGAAGAGGCTATATTCCCATATAAATACCCTGCACTATTCTCAGTGACAGTATCATTTGTAGGTATATGGTTCTTCTCTATTACAGACAAGAGTGATGATGCAGCTAGAGAGATAGAAGCATTTGAAGCTCAAGATATCCGTTCTCAGACAGGTATCGGTGCGGAAGGTGCATCAGCACACTAAGCAGAAGTGAGATCCCATCTCACTCGATGGCTAGAGCCCCCTCTAGCCATCCATATCAACAAATATAATCAACCTTTCTCAATATATCGAATGGGATTTTGGATAAAATTTATTGATGGATAATGAAGTGATTTATGCCATCTGTATATTGATACTCCAATCGCATATGAAATATATCTAGTATACTCTTTACTATATAGAGACCTAGCCCCAATCCACCCTCTGATTGGTGAAATGGTGCAAAGTAGCTCTCTATGTCTTGTGGTAGCTTATTACCTCTGTTTGAAATCTTTATGGCCCCGCTCTCTAGCAAGACATGAACTCTCTTGTCGGTACTGTACTTTATGGCATTATCTAGTAGATTTTTTATGACTAAAGATAGTAGCTCTATATCTACCTGCATCGTGAAGTTATCAACTTTTTTTATATCTATCATCTCCTCACTATCCTCTAGCATAAGTAGACCTATACCCTCTTGGATGATTCTATCTATAGGATATGACTCTATGTGGAGATGGAAGTTTTTTGATGTGATCTGCTCTAGTTTGGCAAACTCATTGATGAGTAGGTCGAGTCGTATAAATGTACGGTGAAGTCGATCTTTTTGTTTGGGATCGCTTACCATTTCGCTCACTATCCTACCTTTTGCTATGGGGGTTTTGAGTTCATGCATTATAGATCTAAGGAACAGTTGCCTAGAGTGTATCAGCTCTCTTATCATCTTGACAGCTTGGTCAAACTCGTTGGCTACAGCCGCTATCTCGTCTCTTTTGTCACTATGGCACTCTATATCTAGATTGCCCTCTGAGAATGTCTTGATCTTCTCTTTTAGTTCGGATAGTGGCTTCAAACTTCTGATGATCCATAGATATAACATAAGTAGGAGTAGTAACGCAGCGGCAAATATAAGAAGAAGCTCCACTATGAAGCTAGGTTTGTTCATATTTTCTAGAAGGAGTTTGAACCTCTCATTGTCTATAAGCATAAATCTTCTGTACTTATAGATGATGACCCTATAATGACTCTTGCCCTCTTCATCCTTAGAAAACTTCTCTATCAGTCCGCTCTGTTCTTTGCCTTTGATAAGTCGTATATTTTGAGACTCAAGGTATCCTTCATCTATCTTGCCATATTTGAGAAAATATAGGTATAGATAGTGGCTATTTTCCCTCTCTTGTCTTATATACTCCTCTTGTGATCTATGCTCTTGATATTGTAATGATGCGACAAAGAGAAGTACGAGCAGTATGAAGACTAGTGAAAATATAAGATTTATCTTACCTCTTAGTGTATTCATGAGACTAGCTTAAATCCTACACCTCTCACACTCTTGATGAGCTGAGTATCGCCTAGTTTGTTGCGAAGTTTGCTAATGATCATATCTAAACTTTTGTGATGAGAGTCTATGCTCATAGAGTCGGATGAGTAGATGAGTTGCTCTCTCGATAGTGCTTCGCCTCTGTGGTGTATCATCTGACTAAGTATATCGAACTCCGCAGGCGTAAGGTGGAGTGCCTTACCATGATAAAATATAACATCTTGTACTATCTCCAAATCTTTCGTAGGCTCTTTTGCACTACCATTATTCTCATATCTTCTCAGTAGTGCTTGTATCCGTGCTAGCATCTCTTTGGGATCGTATGGTTTTGGGATATAGTCATCAGCCCCTAGCTCTAGCCCTGTTATCTTGTCTTGTATATCACTTCTAGCCGATGATATGATGATGGGTATATGGTATCTCTCTGCTATCTCTTTGCAAACCTCTAGTCCATCCATACCTGGTAGGGTGAGATCTAGTATGATGAGATCAAACTTTGGTATACCAGCACTCAAACCCAAAAATGGATCATCATAGTTCGTCACTTCCATCTCAAACATAGCAAGGTATTCGCCCAAAATCTCTGCGAACTCTACATCATCCTCTATCATCAATATCTTTACCATATCATATCTCCCCAAGTGAAAAATGATCACTGAAGTGATCTATTTGAAATTTATTGCCTGTCAACTTCTCAAAATATAGTCTAGCTTTCTCAAACTCTGGAGTCGACTCATCTCTTTTTATGAGATAGAGATGTTGTATCATATTTTCTTTGTGGTAGTTTTGCAAATGTCTTATCCTGACAGGATCTATATCTCTATGGTCACTCTCTAGACAGAAGTCGCCTCTATCACCGCAACAACACATCATCAAAAATCTATATGCAGAGAGTTCATAATAAAATAGATCACTCCTCTCTATACGATCATAAGCGGAGTATTTGATGATCTCCCTGAGTCCATCTATAGGAAATATGATGCCATGCCATATGAGTGCAGTATAGAATTTCACTACTAGACCTACATTGGTGATCTTGTCTCTACTGAGTAACATCTGAAAGTGTAACTCTAATGATATGTTGACATAATATGCTCTAAATTTGCGGATAGCTTCTCTCACTTGTGGGTTTTTTGTATCTCCATCATCAAAAAGTTCCCACTCTCTAGCCATATTATCAAAAGAGTTTATGATCTTTAGATAGGATGCATTATCCTCTTTGAGATGGTACAGATCATCATCATCCAATTCATTGAGCAGGGTCAAGCCTCGCAGAAATATATTCTCTTTTTTGTCATAATTTTCATCATCAGAGATCATCAATCCTAGTCCATGCTTGTGTTCAAGGTATAGACATCTAATAGTTGCTATGACATTGAGAAGATTTCCTTTATATATAGTATCATTGTCATTTAGAAAATTGTGTATCTCTTGGTAGTGTCTTTGGGCTTTTTTGACAAATTGTTTGATATCTCTATCATTGAAGTATTCATGGTATGTGGTCAAACCATAATATATATATGAGCTATGCAATAAAAATATAGTCTTAACAGATAGGTTTTTCTGCTTTTGGGCAAAGCTATAGATATACTCCGCCTCGCAACATAATTTTTCTACATACTCATGCCTTGATATTTCATGACTTTTGAGGATATCTTCTAGTGAGTATACCTTATTGATGGACTCTTCATAGATCTCATATGCATCTCTATCCATCAGCCTTAGCATGTCATTGACAAATGTATAGCCTTTGTGGTGTGTAGCTTTGAACTGTGCCTGCTCTGTATCTATCTGCAACTGTTCAAACTGTTGTTCGAGGTTGTGCATGGTATCGGATAGCAGTTTCCATTGTACGGTTATCTCGCTGTTTCTGCCTCTACCTTTTGCTTGGATATTGTAACTTTTTGTATGCTCCATAGTCGCCCAAAGATTTTCAAATGTGGTATGTATCTGTATCTCTATATTGAAATAGTCTTTGAGTATATGGAGTATTTCATTGTCGTTACTATCGGCAGAAATAGCACTAAACACACTATTTGATAACGCTGATATCGAGCTAGACTCTTTGGAAAAGTTATGATCAAATCTAGGATTAAATAGTGTATCGTCACAGTGCAGACCTCTGTATCCACTCTTTTTCTTTACTGTATAAAATCCATATATTAAGTGGTCGTCAGTGCGATGTTCATACTCAAAGAAGTTGTATAATGATCTAGCTATCCACTCTTTTTCATATGGATATGAACATACAAATTGTATACCTATCAGATCATGCAAAGCACCACCCTTTAGAAATATCTTGAGAGGATCATCAAATATAGTAGAGTCTCGCAATCCTAGTTTGATAATCTTTTTTATGACACTATCTGTATATTTGTAGCGAATTTTTATACTGTTGAGACCAGAGTATTTGAGTGTCTTCATCTCGTTGTTATCTGGTATCTCTCCCTCTAGTCTACGAAAGTAGCCTATCAAACTCTTGGTAAATCTAGGCAATATACCTTGAGGGGCGATCCTGCCTTGTAGGTCTATCACCTCATCATCTATGCCTACGAGCTGATAATATATATCCATGCATTCGATGATATTGTCTCTAAAGATTTGATAGCTATCTTCATCTATTTTGGATATGACATTTTGCTCAAATAGAGCTTCGTCTATCATGATGATGAGCTTGTCCAATCTATGGTAGTGTGGTTTTGGTGAGAGGTGATGTATCTCTATATATGAGTGCATTATGATCCTGTGGTTGTCTCCGAAATGCTTCGCATTGCCAAGCATTTCAATATCAGATTATTTATAAAATCTATCTATATATCGCTGTTGAATAACTATCGCCTCAGATAGAGACTCTTTTGCTTCCTCGGAGAGAGATCCATGCTCATCTGACATTGCTGTAGCGAGAAGCTGACTTAGGCTATCTACTATCACGCCCGCTTGATTCATCTCATCTTTTGATCTTTGGTGATACTCATGGAAAGGTAACTTACCCTCCAAGTGAACTATCCTGCGGATTTTTGCATTTTGCTCTTCAAATAGTACATCATATGTATCTATGACCTTTATCGTAGTATGGATATGTTCACTTATACTCTCCATCTCTTTTTTGCACTCCTCTTTCTCGGTACAATAAAATTTGGCATCCTCTATCACTTTCTCGGCATGCTTTTTGTTGCTCACTGAACGCAAATAAACCCTCATAGAGTATACTGCCCACATAGATATGATAGCTGTAAGACCTACTATTATCAGACCATATAGAGGATTGCCATCACCACCAGTGATACCTCCACCTATCCAAGTAAAGATTTTCTCTTGGACCTCAGGAGTAGGTACTTTACTGACATCTAGCGTCATGCCCAACTTTTCAGTAGCTACATATACCCAAGCTACGACAGAGAGACAAGCGACTATGAGACCCAACAGAAAAGAGCTGAATTTAGCAGACGATAGACTCTTGACTCTCATAGGTTTTACTCTCTCCTCTTTGCCAAAGTCGATACCATCTTCGCCTATATCTGCTATCTCTTCAGGCTCAAATCCCACCTCATCCAATAGCTTCTCTATGGTATTGGCTGTGCCATGCAGAAGCTGTGATTTTCTCTCTTCAAACGCCTTGATATCCTCTTCTAATATCTGCATACAGTCTCTAGTGTCACTATCTGATGCCTCCACCATAGCACGAGCCTCATCTATGAGATCATCACTACTCTTTTTGGTATCTACCTCTATACTACTCTCTTGTGGGATTTCATCATCTGCAAAAAACTTCTCTTCAAAAGCTTTTTTGCCATCTTCATCCACTATTTCTACTCTCTCCACTGTCTCTGAACTAGCCTCTACTTCATCTACTCTCTTATCCATGATAACCTCCTGTCTACTATTTGTTATCTATCTGACCATCACCTGATGGGCTTACAAACTGATCGTTCAATCTCTGTATAGACTCTCTGCTCTGCTTCATCAAGATCTTCAGCTGTTTTTTTGTCTTTTTCTGCCAAGTTAACTTTTTGAGACCAAACATAGGCTTGAACCATCTGGTGTTGTGTAGTATCGCTTTTGATATAGATATGTCATCTTTTGCCATTATTTTGGACTCATATCTAGCGACAAGACTACGGACTTTCATATGAATAGATCCGAGCAGTATTGCCAACGCACCTACGGACAATACTGTAGATGTAGCCGAAGAGAAGAGAGTGTCAAATATGGAGAACTCTATCTGTGCAAATATAGTGATCACAGCTATGATGACCACTATCGTCACATCTGCCCAAAATACCTTGCTACTCCATCTCTGTAGTGACTCTTGGAGTCGTGGCATCTTCTCCTCTTTCATCTCTTTGGAGAAATCCTCTAATGACTTGATGATACGGTATGCTCTCTCTATGCTCACTTTATCCATGCGATCCAATATCCGTGCCAAATCATCATTTTTTTTCTTTTTGAGTCTAGCTTCTAATGACTCGTCATCTATCTGCATCGCTGAGTCTTCATCGTATATGCCATAAAAGTTGCCAGATATAAGTCCCTCTTTGGATAGGGCTCTCTGCCATGACCCTATGACATCTTCTAAGTTATCCTCTTTTGCTGTAGTATCTATCTGATTTAGTATGTAGAGTACCTTGTTTGCATCTCTATGTTTGATGGTAGATGAGACTAGATGCTCTAGCGTATCTCTCATAGCACCAGGCTCAGGATGTCGTGCATCAAAAAATATGAGTACCAAATCGGACATCTCTACGATGTGGTTAGTGATCTTCAATATACCATCTCTCTGACTATCAGCATCAAAGCCTGGAGAGTCTATCAGTATCCTGCCTTTTACCCTATCTGACTTGAGAGTTTTGAGCTGTAGATATAGATTGACACGATTGCCCTCGCCTGGGTCTACCTTATTTACCTCTTCACTGATGTTATAAAAAGGAAATCTAGGATCAGCATCGAGAGCTAGTCCAGGTAGTGTGACTGGCTCTTCATTGTTTCCGTAGCATATGACTGTAAACTTATCATCTACTGCTTGATTACCGCTATCTTGGATGTTTTCACCCAAGTAGCTGTTGACAAATGTCGATTTACCAGCAGAAAATGTACCCAACACAGATATCATAGGCCACCATGATATGTGACTTGTGTATGTCTCTTCAGGATCTATGAACCCCATAGAGTGCCCTAGCTTGTCTAGCGACTCGTACTTCCCTATGACATCAAGCAAAATTGGGTTTTCTGCCGATAGGTACTCTTTCAGTTTTTGATATCTCTCTTTTGGCATCATGGCTATTCCTTGTATTTAGTATTATTTCTTTGAGTTGAAATTTCTATTTACTTATTGTACCCTATTGATTTTAAGAATATAGTTATTTATCACTCTTCATAAAAAATTTTAGTATAATTGCAAACAAAGATCATAAAACTATCAAGATTTATGATAAATCCATTTTGACAAAGGTGTGTCGTGAATAGAAAAATAGAAAAATTTAAAGCCGAGATAGCCAAAGTAGTAGTAGGGCAGGAGCAGATGGTAGATGGTCTACTCATAGGTCTGCTTAGTGAGGGACATATACTTGTGGAGGGTGTGCCAGGACTCGCCAAGACCACCACCATCAATGCACTCTCCATGGCATTGGGTCTCGACTATAGACGCATACAGTTTACGCCAGATCTACTACCGAGCGATATCACAGGAGCTCAGATATATGACCCACAAAATAACAGCTTCAAGATCAAGAGGGGTCCGCTCTTTACCAATCTACTACTAGCAGACGAGATCAACCGTGCCCCATCCAAAGTCCAATCAGCCCTACTAGAGGTGATGCAGGAGCGACAAGTGACCATAGGTGATGAGAGCTTCCCTATAGATGAGCCATTTTTAGTCATGGCTACACAAAATCCTATAGAGCAGGAGGGTGTCTACGCCTTGCCTGAGGCTCAGCTAGATAGATTTATGATGAAGCTTATCATCAAACACAATAGCGAGAGCGAAGAGCTAGAGATCATGAAGAGGGTAGCCACCAAGAGCTTCGGCACTATATCGGTAGTACTAGATCATCATGAGCTGCTAGAGATCAAGGAGGAGTTATCCAAGATACATATAGATGAGGAGTTGGAGAGATATATAGTGCGTATCATATCTGCCACTAGAGAGCCAGAGAGGTTTGAACTCAGCTCTATAGCCTCGTCTCTCATGTTTGGAGCTTCGCCTAGGGCATCTATAGATCTATACAAAGCATCTAAAGCCAAAGCCTTTCTACGAGGCAACTCACATGTGACCCCCGTCGATATAGGTTTCGTAGTGCATGATATACTTCGCCATCGCATAGTACTGAGCTACGAAGCCAGAGCCAAGGGCATCACCACAGATGATATCATCTCTACTATCATCAAAACTATACCGATACCATAGTCATCATGATAGATCACAATCTAGCATTAAATGTACTAAAGATAAAAGCCAAAGAGCAGGTATATACACTACTCTCAGGCAATAATCTATCCAAGCTACACGGAGAGGGCTATGATCTCAGCGAGATCAGAGAGTATCAGATGGGGGATGATGTACGCAAGATCAACTGGATGATCACAGCCAAGATGGGCAAACCATACATTAAAGAGCTACATGCCAACAGAGAGCTATCTGTAGTGGTATCAGCCTTGATGGATGGTTCTCTATATTTCGGCCACACAAATGCAAAACAGCACAAAATAGCGGAGGTGATCGCACTACTAGGGTACGCCTCATCACATGACGGTGATATATTCACTGCCATCTCATATACCCAAAAGAGTGTCGATTTCCTGCCACCCACAAAGGAGATATATAACATAGATGGATTTGTAGATGATATATACAGTGCTGATCTGCTAAATAGTAGCATCTCATACAGTGACGGCATAGAAGAGACATTCCGAAGGGTTTTGAAGCCATCTCTTATATTTATAGTGGGTGATTTCCTCCAAGAGGTAGATTTATCACTATTGGCTCAAAAGCATGAGGTGATAGCTATCATCATCAGAGATAGAGCAGAGGATGACCCACAAAAACTAGGCGAAGTGATACTCCAAGACCCCACAAACAGTAGAGAAACCACCACCTATTTCGGTCAAAAAAGTATGGATAGATATTTGAGCAGACTAAAAAAACATGACGAAAGCCTAATGAGAGAGTTTTCGCAGCAAAAGATAAGATATATCAAGATATACACCGATGAAGACTCCGTAGGTAGATTGGTGAGTCTGTTTGAGTAGATGATGTCCCAAATATGCATAAAGGTCAAGAACTACAACTATAAAATAAATATTTTATAGTTGTATGAAATTCATTATATCTTCCACTATTTTGCTCCAAATATTTTTTTGCAAATATTTCAACATCTTCGATGGGAAGTGCTTCAAAAGTAATTGGGTCTATTATGAAAGGTTCGATGGCATTTTTTCTTAATTCATTCAATTTATCAATACTAAGTTTCAAATATTCTATAGTCTCTTCTGAAGCCTCATCAGTTGCTTCCATAGTTCCATCTTCATAGTATGTAAACTTACTTTCACACTCTATATCCAATGGAGTAATGCGAATAATATCATTCGCTTTGCTATTTCCGCAATGTCTTGGCTCACCTTTTGACAAGAGTTTTTGACAAGAGCATAATATGTTATTATAGTCCAACTGTAAC
>WFMX01000326.1 GCA_015488875.1 Campylobacterota bacterium
GTTTATGATACTTTCCTTTTCTGTCGCTATATGTAGTTTCACACTGTTCATCACCTTGCAAGAAGAGTACTTGTGCTATCCCTTCATTGGCATATATCTTTGCAGGTAGTGGGGTGGTATTGGATATCTCTATAGTGATATGCCCTTCAAATCCTGGCTCGAATGGAGTAACATTGACTATGATACCACATCTAGCGTATGTACTCTTGCCTAGACATATAGCTAGCGTATCACTAGGCATTTTGAAGTACTCTATAGTTCGTGCAAGTGCGAAAGAGTTAGGCGGTACTATACATACATCACCTTTGAAATCCACCACATTTGCATGATCGAAATCTTTTGGGTCTATCACTGTGGAGTTGACATTGGTAAATATCTTAAACTCATCACTGACTCTGATATCGTATCCATAGCTACTAAGCCCATAGCTCACGACACCTTCACCTACCAGACCTTCACAAAATGGCTCTATCATGGCTTCATTGAGTGACTTTTCTCTGATCCATTTATCTGATTTGAGTCCCATGATTAGCCCTCTGCTTTGTTGGCAGATATGAAGTCTACGGCATTTTTGATACGATCGATAGTCTCATCTCTACCTAAGATAGCCATGATCTCATCCATACCTGATCCTGTCATAGAGCCTAACAGACTCACTCTGAGTGGCTGTGCTATCTTGCCAAATCCTATCTCCTCTGTCTCTACAAAGCTCTCCAATACTTTGTGATAATCAGCAGGCAGATGAAGCTCACTATCCCAATCTGTTAGGAGAGTAGCAAATCTTGCCAATATGGAATCTGATTCACCCTTAAATGCCTTTTTGGCTGCTTTTGCATCATACTCCTTTGGAGCGTTGACGATAAGCTCTATCTGCTCTGCCAACTCTACTAAAGTTTTGCCTCTCTCTTTGGTAGCATCTAACAACATCTCCATTCTGTCGTGTCCATCTATCTCGACACCATAATCTTTCAACATTTTGGCAAGTTTCTCATTTGGCATGTTTTTGATGTAGTGTGCATTGAGCCATAAGAGTTTGTCTAAGTTGTAGCTAGATGCACTTTTGTTTATATCTTTTGGATCAAATAGCTCTATCATCTCATCTATAGAAAATATCTCTTGATCTCCATGACTCCACCCCAATCTTACTAAGAAGTTGAGAAGTGCTTCTGGCAAAAAGCCCAATTTTTGATACTCCATCACATCTGTAGCACCATCTCTTTTGGATAGTTTTTTGCCCTGCTCATTATTGATCATAGCCACATGATAAAAGTTTGGTATAGTAAAGCCTAAAGCCTCATATACTACTATCTGTTTAGGTGTATTGTAGAGATGGTCATCACCGCGGATCACATCACTTAGACCCATCAAGGCATCATCTATGGCTACTACGAAGTTGTAAGTAGGAGTCCCATCACTTCTAGCTATGACCAAGTCATCTACCTCCTCGGCTGAGATGCTTATCTCTCCTTTGATTCCATCATCAAATACTATATCGCCATCAAGTGGTGCTTTGATGCGAATGACAGGCTCTACACCTGACGGAGGAGTACCATCAAAGTCACGATATCGTCCATCATATCTAGTACGCTCTTTTCGTGCCATCTGCTCTTCTCTGAGAGTGTCTAACTCTTCTCTGCTCATATAACATCTGTATGCTTTCCCTTCATCTAAGAGTTGCTCTATATACTTTTTGTATATATCAAATCTTTGAGATTGATAAAAGACTTCACCATCATAGTCGAGACCGACCCAATCAAAAGCTTTGATGATAGCCTCTAATGCCTCTTGAGAATTTCTTGATAAGTCAGTATCTTCTATGCGAAGAAAGAACTTTCCATCACTATGACGAGCAGCGAGCCAAGAAAATAGTGCAGTACGAAGTCCGCCAATATGTAGATAGCCTGTAGGAGATGGTGCAAAACGAGTGATTTTCATATGAAACCTTGAAATAAATTATTGCAATAATAACAAAAATGAACTCAAATTATAGTTATTATGCTAAAATCTCATCTAAAAAAGAGGTATATAGGTAATGAGCAGTCTACTATTGATAGCTTTTGGTGCTTTTGTCGTCTCCTATATACTGCAGTGGAGTGTCATCAAGTTATCGCACAGGTATAATATATTTATAGATTCACACATGGACGACAAACCACAAAACTTTCATGACGATGCCACACCTAGAGCAGGTAGTATAGGTATCATACTCTCTATGCTATTTTTGCTATTTACACCTATAGGGTGGAAACTTATATTTTCATTTTTGTTGGCATTTTTGAGTGGCATTTTTGAAGATTTGCACCGATCATTGCAGCCAAAAATTAGACTATTTTTACAATTTATCGCTGCATCATCGGCTGTGATATTGACCAGTAGTGTCATCACATACTTTGGATTTGATTTTACTGTGAGCTATGACATTGGTATACTACTTAGTATCATAGGTATCATGGGTATGATGAATGCTATCAATATGATAGACGGGTTTAATGGTTTGGCTTCTGGTATAGTAGTCTTGATGTTGATAGCTTTTGGTATAGTGGCACATAGAGTAGGGGATAGCGAGATAGTCCATATATCTATAGTGTCTATATCTTCACTCATGGCATTTCTCATATTTAACTTTCCTAAAGGCAAGATCTTTTTAGGAGATGGTGGTGCTTATCTTTTGGGATTTATAGTCGCTGTGATGGGTATATTTCTAGCTAGCAACTATATGAAAGTAAGTCCTTGGTTTGTACTGACTGTACTCATATATCCATCATGGGAAGTGATATTTTCTATCATACGAAAGCTATTGTCTCACAAGTCGCCACTAGAGCCAGACTCACTACATATACACATGCTCATCTATAGACACATTACAAAGAGCAACTACCTCACATCTCTAGTGATAATCTCAGTCACCTCCCCATTTATACTCATACCTATACTGTACGCCAACAACTCCACCGCCAATTTTTTAACTAGTCTACTATATATCACTCTATATACCCT
>WFMX01000327.1 GCA_015488875.1 Campylobacterota bacterium
AAGTTTTGCCTGCAATTTCATCAATTGCACCAATATGGCTAGGAAGATAAAGACGACAATCATTCCCAACACCATAAACTTAAGACTTTCAGCCACTAAATTAATTTCCATAAGATAACCTTCTTATAACTTTTGTTTTATAATTTTAAGACATTTTTGCTTGTGCTAACTTAAAAGCTCTTATAATTTTCATAATAGCTTTTATACATGCTCCATAAAGCTCCAATTATCGTCTTTTTCGTCTACGATTTGTGTTTCGTTCAGATTTTTTCTCACCTCTGTAACTATCCATCATATCATCAACGGCTTGCTGATCTAGTCCTATCTGATCTCCTAGCTGTGTCATTTCGCTCTTCAGTATGTATGATATAGCTTTCTCTATCAGTAGAGTCTGATTCATATCTGACATTTCATTGACTATATTAGTGATATTTGGATCTATGTCAGTAGCACGGATCTTGTCTACAAGCTCTTCTATGGCACTTTGGTTTAGCTCAGATCCACTATCTATAGTAGCTAGACGCATATTTGCACCCACCTCTTTCTGTATCCTCTGCAACTCTCTAAACTCATCCGTGGATACTAAAGTGATAGCTTGACCACTCTTGCCTGCTCTGCCTGTCCTGCCTATGCGATGTACATAACTCTGTGGATCAAATGGTATGTGATAGTTAAAGACATGGGATACATTTTTGACATCCAATCCTCTGGAGGCTACATCAGTCGCGACCATTATCCTGATCTGACCTCTACGATACCCTTTCATCATCTCGTCTCTCTCTTGTTGCTCCATATCTCCATGTAGACCTTTTGCACTGAACCCCAATGCTTCCAAATGTTGACTAAGGCGATCCACTTCTCTCTTCATGCGACAAAACACTATACACTTGTCTGTATCTTCTGTCTCTAATAGTTTCACTATGGCATCATCTCTCTCGTTTTCGTTGATGACATAATATCTTTGATCTATCACATTATTGGTAGTGGCATCATCTGCACCCACCACAGAGACGAACTCAGGGTTATAGAGTATATCATCTGCCAACTCTTTGATAGGCTCTGGCATAGTAGCAGAAAACAGTAGAGTCTGTCTATTTTGTGGTATATACTCAAATATCTCTTTGATATCTTCCAAAAAGCCCATATCCAACATCTCATCGGCTTCATCAAGCACTACTATCTCTGGGTTAAATACATCTATCTTACCCTTTTTATACAGATCTTTTAGCCTACCTGGAGTAGCTACTACTATCTGCACTCCCTTATGTATGAGTGCGATTTGTCGCCCATATCCCACTCCACCATATACTGTAAGTGTCCTAATGCCTGCAAATCTACCGAGGTAATACAGCTCATCACTTACTTGTGTAGCCAACTCTCTAGTAGGGGTGATGACCAATGCTCTCTCTATCTCTCCTTTGGCTATCTTGTCCATCATAGGCAGTCCAAACGCTGCCGTCTTTCCTGTACCTGTGTGAGCTTGACCGACCATATCATCTCCTCTAGCGATGATAGGTATAGCCATCTCCTGTATAGGACTAGGTTCCTTAAATCCTGCAATCTTCACACCTTTGCTTATATCGCGGTGAAAATCAAATTCGTTAAATGTCATTTTGTACCTTTATACGGATAAGATATCCGTGAATGTCCAAAAAATCTCTCTCTTGAACTTACGAAAATCTCTCAATAGAGACTATATAAATTCAACCCTCTATCAATGAAATCAGCTTTTATTGGACGAGATGGCTTCAGCCTCTCCTAAATTTACGGAAGCTCAAGCACCGCGTCCACTACTAATCCATTGATATTGTTCTACACCACCCAAATCAGCAATACTAAACCAAAAACTATCCTATAGACACCAAATGGCACAAATGTAAATCTCTGTAAAAATACCAAAAATAGTTTGATGGTAACATATGCGACTACGAAAGCCACTACGAAGCCTACTAAAAATGCTATCCAATTGGCATCTGCAAAATCTTTGTAGTGTTTGAGTAAGTCGTATCCACTCACCGCTGCCATCACAGGTATAGCTAGCAAAAATGAAAACTCTGCACTAGTCTTACGGTCAAGTCCACTCAGTAGTCCACCTACTATAGTAGCACCTGCTCTGCTAGTGCCAGGTATGAGTGCAAATATCTGTGCAAAACCTATCCACAAGGCTTGCCCATAGCTCACATCTTCGACTACAGTAGTCTGACTACTATTTTCATCATAGAAATACTCTACTATCAAAAAGATGATACCACCTATGATAAACATGATAGCTACCACCTCTACCGAAAATAGTGCTTTGATCTGGTCTTTGAAAATATATCCCACTATAGCTAGTGGAAAAAATGCGATTATGAGTTTTTTCCATAGCTCTATCTTTGAAAATGATATCTTATCTCTATAGATTAGCATTACTGCCAATATAGCTGCAAATTGTATGATGACTTCGTACGCTTTGATGAGTGCGGACTCTTCTATGCCCAAAAAACTACTAGCTATTATCATATGCCCTGTAGAAGAGATAGGCAAAAACTCTGTAAATCCCTCAATGATACCTATGATTATGGATTGAAATATATCCAATTTATCTCCTTATATAGGATTGTATTAGTGAATTTTACTATATTTATGATGTTATCTATCTTTATATTCATCTATTCGCTCATTTATCTCTTCTTTTTATTATCTTTTGATATTTTCATAAAATCTACAAAATGATCAAAAGAGTCATCATAATCTACACCATAGGTAGATATGTTGATAAATATAGGTTTGATCTCTAAATGATCTCTCTTTCTTTGTTAAAAGTTTATTTATTTTTTCTACTTATTTAAACAACATTTTTTATACTTCTTCCCACTTCCGCAAGGGCATGGGTCATTTCTTTTTATATTAGGTTTGATATATTGTAAAGTATTAGAAGCCGAACCAAATAGGCGATCAAAATTTTCAGGCGATTCGAGTAGTTTGCCAAGCTTTTTTTGTAGCTCACTCTTCTTTCGATTGGTCGCTCTTCTCTCTCTGAAACCCAAGATAATCTCTACATCTTCTGTATCTCCTACCACTCCCACATCTACTTTTTTAGTTTTGAAAACCTCTCTGATAAAATCGATATGTTTATCTCCGTCACATTTCGTCATAGCCGAAATAGCAAATCCAATATGAGTCTCATCATCATCTGTAGAGTTAATGTATTCTATCAGGATATTGGCAAACTCATCCTTGGCATCAGGATGTTTTTTTACAATTTCTGTGATACAATCAAAGAGAAATAGTTTATTTTCATGTTTAACATATAGATGTCGCTCAATGGTATCTATAGCACCATCTCTCATATTTGAGAGAAAACTAGGCATAGTATCATTTAGAAAATAATGTTCACTTCCTTGCATAAATACTCGTTGAAGTATAGGCTCTATTGATTCAACTGCTTGCATTTGTGAGAGTGCATGCATCGCATGAAAAGGAGCATAATCTAAATCTTCACTGTTGGTATCTGTAGCTAAAGCAATCAACTCTTCTATATCCTCTTGCTGAAACTTAAATTGAGAATAATCTAACCTCTCATCACCATACCACAAAGCTTTATATTCCAACTCAAATAGTGGTTGCATCTTTTCCGAATATCTTGACTCTGTATCTCTTGTTTTCATTTTTTTGTTAACCCTTTTCAATTTTATATTTACAAGAAGTACCCATCGTTGTACTCCTCAAACTTTTTTCGATTGAATTTACCATCTTCTATAAAAATCATATAGTGTACAAATCGGAGCATTCGGACACTTTCTAGCTAAGCTACCTCTAAAAAACATTATAGCATAAAGTGTCCGAATGAATTTCTTAAAAATCCTCTTTTTAGTCTAAATTCGTATAATCTGTAGTGATATTTGACTTTGCTTTCCTCATAGATTTACCCTCTATCTCTACTCTGTGAGAAGAGTATTCTACCCTCATTTAAATACACCAACTGTATCGGTTCAAGAAGCTCCTATTGCAGTAGAAGAGTCGTGTTGAGCTGTGAGTCCAATATAGCGTCACACAGCTAGGTATTGGTGCATAGACTAGGTTTGTGCCTACGCTTACGCCTTCGTCATCTGCATCTACTGTAAAAGAGCTACTGAGAGTGCCTGATTTAGTGAGGGTCTTGCCTGTGGGCTTTTTCGACTTTTTCCAGACCTGCCCAAAGGGCGACTTCTCATCTTCAAAGCTCTGCTCTATGCTGTTTTGTAGTATGTTGCCTATGTGGCGGTGGATGGGCGTGAGTGTCTGAGCCGTGTGACTGAGTTTTTGTAGCTTGGTGATGGCTTTTTGGATGTCATCGGTCTCTATGGTGAGTTGCATTCTCTATCCTTTTTTGGTATAATATGACAAGTAGAGTGACTGATGACGCAATGTGGTAGCTGCGAGTATGTCTCACATAGATATATTCAAGATTGTAGGTTCGACTCCTACCTTTACTCTACTTTTTTAAATATCTCAGCATCTATATCTTTGTTAAAGTCTACTTTTTTAACCTTACTAAGTGTAACTAAGGCATTTGTCGTACCAAATTTTTTGACCTTTTTGTTTGTCTTTACTACTATTTTGTTGACCTTCTCTCTATCATCTCTATCTTGAAAAGTGTAGATAATAGCCTCTTTGTCTACAAAAACATCTTTTGCCTCCTCTATGACAGCCACGATCCTCCTGAACTCTTCTGCCTTGAATACTTGTCCATAGAGCTTTTTTCTCTCATTTAAATACACCAACTGTATCGGTTCAAGCGACAAGACAGCAAGCATAGCTGATGCGTATATGAAATTTAAATACACCAACTGTATCGGTTCAAGTTCAGTGTACTGCATACCCAAAGGGTCATATTTTTTATTTAAATACACCAACTGTATCGGTTCAAGTGGTGATCAGATTGTATTGAGCTATGTTAGTTCCATATTTA
>WFMX01000328.1 GCA_015488875.1 Campylobacterota bacterium
ATCCATATGATAGCAGAACTCTCAAGTGACCACAATGCAGAGCTAAGATCAGCATCAAAAGCGTATGGTATGGCTATAGTATAAAAGACTACACCTAGAGCCAAGAATGATTGTGATAACAAGTCACTCCTCTCTCTACCCCTAAGCACCCAGTAGAGTATCAAATATAGTGTGCCTAGTGCCACGGCACTATATGCAGCACCATACTCTATGTATCTCACCAAATCTACCTGTATGGGAAAAGCGACTAGCGGTAGACCAAACACAAGTGTAGCATCTACTAGATTTTTGGGTTCAAATGGATGTTTGAGTGTAAAGAGTATGGATATAGCCAAATAGAGTAGAAAATAGAGTATCAAAAATGGCTCTGTGGTGCCAAATAGCTCAGGCTGGTATCGCATGACACCCCACGCTAGTGCTATGATAAATGTAAACAGAAAGCCTACTATGTTGAGAATACGCCAAGACCTATACCAAGCCATAGCAAAGATGCCTATATCAAGTAGGGCATAATAGCTAAAGAGTACGATGTGAGAGCCACTACTATCTGCTGTGAGTATAGGCACAGCAAAACCACCTGTAGTTGCAAATAGTGCCAAAGGTAGAGCATCTTGAATGACTGCCAATAGCGAGCCGATCGCTACCACCGCTATCATGAGTAAAAAAGCTGACTCTAGCGTCATGATAGAGTAAAATTTGGATGAGCTATATATGATGAGGTAGAGTGTAGCTATGCCGAGTCCTTGAAGTATCAGTCCATATCCGCCCTCTCTAGCTCTCAATCTCCACCCAACTATGGTAGTCGCTATAGCCCCTACAGATATGCCCAAAAGTCTCATCTCTATAGTAATAGCACTTCTTTGAGCTGCATACTTGACCAAAAAAACCAATCCAAAGAAGAGTACAACTCCACCTATTCGTACAAGTATATTGCCTTCAGTAAAGTAGCTTTTGAGAAAGGTGTATATCTTTGATGGTTCTTGTGGTGGCAGATCAGGATAGCTCTCTTTGAATTGCCCCACATGTCCAATCGGCTCGTCTATGTTTGTTGGCTTCTGAATATCATCTAGCTTATCTATAGCCTCTATGTCTTCTTTGGGAACCCTAACTATATCTTTTGGTTTTTCATCTTGAAGCCTATCTACTGCTCTTTGTAGATTTCCTATCTTGACATGCAGAGAGTATATCCACATGAATGTCAATATATATATCATCACGACTACACTCATAAACAACTCCCTAAATGACTCTTTTTTCTACATTATATCATTTAAGAACTGTATAAAAACAAAACTACTAATATCTCTCAATAGTTTAAGTTATTTTTATAATCCTATTGTATAATTTGGATTAAACTTTTGTTTACTGTTTATTGCAATCCAACAATAAGGCTGACCAAGACCCATGAAAACTTTTGATATTCCAAAAAAAGATATTATTGATAATTTTGATAATAATGCATATTCACGAGGTTATGGATATTTTCTAGATGATAGGATACTGTCAATCGAAGTCTATCCAGCTAGAGACAATGCAGTAGATATATACTCTTCGGTGAGGGGGTCAGTACGGTACAATCAGCATATAGAAATAATGTCCGACAAATATGGTGAGCTTATCATAGACGCTGACTGTTCTTGTCCTGTGGGCTACAACTGTAAGCACTCTGCAGCCGTACTCTTCCAACTGCGAGAAGATCAAAAAAAAGGCATCATTTATAAAACAACAAAAGATGAAACCGATGAGTGGCTAGATAGTTTCTTGGAGGTCAACAAAGAAGAGACAAAGAGTGTACCGATAGAACAAAACGAATTTTTGATATATAGAGTTTTTGAAGAGACTTATAACGACTTCAGCTTCTACAAAGCAAAGATCTTGAAGAACGGATCCCTCTCAAAGGGTGGTAAAATATCTCATGACAATCTTTTCTATTTCTATCAATACGATTGGAAATTCACCTATTTGACAGACGAAGATAGAGATACCATCTCAGCGCTAGCCAACATCTATGACGGAGATGGTGATCATACACTAGAGGGTGAATATGGTGCAATAGTACTCAAAAAAATGATAGAGAGTAATCGTTGTTTTTTCAAAAATAGTAATACTCCTCTACGCTATGGCAAAGAGTCAAAAAAACTTATATTTACTTGGCAGGAGGTAGAAGGTGGTAGCAGATTGGTCTCCAATCTCAAAGAGAGTGACTTTCTTATAGCCAAAACCACTCCACTACTCTATATAGATACTCAGAATAGTACCTTGTATAAATTAGAGAGTGGCTATAGTGCCAAAGCATTAAACTTAATGCTAAATGCACCTGTCGTAGGGAATGATAAGATAGTGCCTGTGACCCAAGCTATCATGGATAAGTTACCTGAAGTTGACTTTCCTATGCCCGAGAAGTTGAAGATAGAGATATTAGAGCTATCACCCACTCCAAGACTCTATTTGCATGCCCAAAAAAATCAGAACAGATTAATGCATATTTTGCAACTAGAATTTCTATATGGCGAAAATCGCATTATCAACCAACCATATCACCCCACAAAGATGATAGCTTCCGATAATAGCATGATCAAGATCGTTCGAGACTACGATGTAGAGAGGGCGACAGAGGAGAGGATAGAGAGCTTTGGATTTGAGTATGTCGATAATCTCTCATCGTATCTCATATTTGCCAAACCATCTATGCAGGTAGCCGTGGAAAATTGGAGAAAATTTATAGAAAATGAGCTACCTATACTCAGAACAGAGGGGTGGGAGATAGAGATAGCTGATGAGTTCAACTTCGAGTTTGAGTACATGGATACCATATCTGTAGAGAGTTCTGAGTCTGATGGTGTCAACCCATGGTTTGAACTTTCGTTCAATGTAGATATAGGTGGCAAAAGCGTAGCACTCATGCCTATAATCGCATCATTGCTAGAGGAGTTTGATAGCGTAGATGAGTTGCCAGAGAGACTCAATCTAGAGTTGAGTGAAGGTAAGTTTCTGCACATTGAGTCCAAAGATATCAAGCCTATATTGAGAACCATCTTTGAGCTATTTGACAAAAAAGAGGGTGATTCACTCATCATACAGCCATACGATGCCCACCTGATAGATATAGATGAAGATAGTGATATCATATGGAAAGGGGCGAAAGAACTCAAAGAGTTGTCTCAAAAACTCAAAGATTTCAAAGGCATAGAGAGTGTTGAGCCATCACCCAAGCTAGAGGCAACCTTGCGTGACTATCAGCAGTTTGGACTAGAATGGATACACTTTCTCTACAGCTTTAGGTTTGGCGGTATATTGGCAGACGACATGGGATTAGGCAAGACTATACAGACTATAGCATTCTTGCAACTACTCAAAGATAGAGAAGAACTCACCAAACCTACACTTGTCATCATGCCTACCTCACTCATAGGAAATTGGAGAGACGAGATAGAGAAGTTTGCACCAAACTTAAAATATCTGAGATTGTATGGTCCAGATAGGGCTGCACTATTTGATGAGATAGAGTCATATGATATCATACTCACTACCTATGCGTTGGCACAGAGAGATGAGGAGATGTACAAGAGTAGGTCGTTTCTATATATCATACTTGACGAAGCCCAAAAGATCAAAAATCCAAAGACCAAGATGGCAGTAGCTATCAAATCATTCAAGGCAGAGTACAAGCTAGCCCTCAGTGGCACGCCTATAGAAAATCATTTAGGTGAACTATGGTCTATATTTGACTTCTTGATGCCAGGATTTTTGGATAATCTATCATTTTTCAAATCCTACTACCAAAACCCCATAGAAAAAGAGCATGACATCGGCATGAGGGAACTACTCAACAAAAAGGTAGCACCATTTATACTCAGGCGAACCAAAAGTGAAGTAGTTGAAGAGTTGCCACCAAAAACAGAAATCATCAAGAGGGCTACTTTCACCCCAAAACAGGCTAAACTCTATGAAAATATCCGTGTCACCATGGAGAAAAAGGTGAGAGAGGTCATCAAGGGCAAAGGGTTGTCGAGAAGTCACATCACTATACTAGATGCTCTCCTCAAACTCCGTCAAGTATGCTGTCATCCCCAACTCCTAAAGCTAGATAGTGCCAAGAGAGTCAAGGAATCCGCAAAGCTAGATATGTTTCTCGAACTTATAGACGAGCTACATATGGAGGGGAGGAGAGTATTGGTATTTTCACAATTTACCTCTATGCTCACCATCATAGAACAGGAGATAAAAAAACGAAAGATCAAATACACCAAACTCACAGGGTCCACACGCAAGAGAGAAGAGGCTATAGATAGGTTTACCAAAGGAGATGCAGAGATATTTCTCATCAGTCTCAAAGCAGGAGGAGTAGGACTCAACCTCGTAGAGGCAGATACGGTGATACATTATGACCCATGGTGGAACCCAGCGGTAGAGAACCAAGCCACAGATAGAGCTCACCGCATAGGGCAAGATAAGGCAGTATTTGTATACAAACTTATAGTCGAAAACAGCATAGAGGAGCAGATAATCAAACTCCAAGAGAAGAAAAAGAAGTTGCAAGATGGCATCTATAAAGGCAACGAAGACAAAAGCGACAAGTTCGAAGGCGAAGAGCTATTGTCTCTACTGAACATATAGAGATAAGCATAAGATGCCTATTGATCATTTGTTTATATAATGACATGATGCGAACACCAGAGGAGAGACTATGCCAGCACAAGCATAGAATACTTATAATGACTACAAAGAGTGGGATGGTGAGTAATGTCAGGGGTCTGCTGATAATGATATGCGTAGCGTAGCGAAGTGTATCGTTATCAGCAGACTTCGGCTGAGATGTAACCGTGTTGCAGTCGAGGGCGAACGATCACTATGCGGGGACACAGGTTTCATTCGCTTCGCTCACAAAACCAATGTCCCCACTAACTATTTGAATTATTAAGTAGTATATTCAAGATAGTTACATGACAATTAGTATAAAATAACAAATACAAAAGACAATAAGGGATCTGAATTGGGTGCAAAATTAAATCTATCATTCTATAATGGGGCAGATCACTATAGTGATGGTGATATAGAGGATGAACTTTTAGAGATAGTCAAAAACAATGAAACCTATGATGAAGTTTTGGCTCGTGACAATAGATGGGCTATACTCTACCACCTCTCTAGCATCCGTCACAATATCATAAATTGGTATCCATTCAAGCCTCATAGCTCCTGTCTAGAGATAGGTGGTGGCTGTGGTGCTATCACAGGTGCATTATGCGAACGGCTAGAGCAAGTGAGTGTAGTAGAACTCTCAAAAAGACGCTCTACCATCAACTACGAACGGCACAAAAATTATGACAACTTAGAGATCATCGTGGGCAACCTCAATGCTATCACATTTGAACAACAGTTTGACTATATCACTCTCAATGGCGTACTTGAATACGCAGGCTCTTTTACTGATGGAAGTGAACCATACAAAACATTTCTTCAGCAGGTAAAAAAGCATCTCAAACCAAATGGGAAGCTCATAGTAGCTATAGAGAACCGCTATGGATTGAAGTACTTCGCAGGAGCAAAAGAGGATCATACTTCCAAGATGTTCGATGGCATCGCTGGGTATGTCGGCAACGATAGCGTGCGTACCTTTGGTAAGCTGGAATTGGAGAAACTTTTAGCAGAGAGTGGCTACCCACAACAAGAGTTTTATTATCCACATCCTGACTACAAAATGCCTATGGAGATATATACTCCAGAGTGGCTACCTAATCACCATACAGCACTCTCTTCTGCACCCAACTTCGATAGCGAACGATACGAGCTTTTTGATGAGACAAAAGCGTTTGCAGGCATTATAGCAAATAATCAATTTGAATTTTTTGCTAACTCATTTTTGGTCATATGTGGAGAGTAGATGAAGATATTATATGTAAAAAACAGCAATACAAGGGCAAAAGAGTTTCAACTCACGACAACAATCTATGAAGTTGATGGTCAAAAATATGTCGAAAAAGAGGCAAGCAACAAAGATGCTATCCCTCATATCAAAAAAATGGCAGAAAACTATGAAAAGCTCTCAGCGGCTATCATCAATCCCAAAGTTAAATTGGTACCTATAATAGAGGAAGATCATCGCTCTTTAGTCTTTGAATTTATAGATGGTCAAAGCTTGGAAGATCAGTTTCTTCAAGCTACAGAGAGAGATGCGGAAGAGGCATATGGAGTTATAGATAAGTATCAAGAGCTTATCCATGGGAGCTTCAAAACTACCAAAGCAGAGAATTTCATAGCTGATGCACTCCAACAAAAAATATTTGGAGAGAGTGTCAAGATCGCAGATGAGTCTCTACTCTTTGATGGCATATCAAATATAGATATGCTTTTATCCAATATCATACAACGAGATGAGACTCTCTACCTTATCGACTATGAGTGGGTTTTTGACTTTCCTGTTTCAGTCGATTATGTGAGATATAGAGCGTTGTCACAGCTAGGCAAAGAAGAGATAGTAGATCACTACTTTAATCCTACCGAGATCGAAGCATATAAAAAACAAGAAGAGAGCTTCATATTGGACTATGTACTCAATCAAGATTCGTTTTTCCAAATACAACACAACTATCTCAAAAATAGACTCAAACCAGAAGAGGAAATCGAAGAGAGAAGCCGTATCATCAAAGATAAAAGTCAATATATTCAAGAACTAATCGCACAAATCGATGAACTTAAAGAGATAGCCCAATCAATGAGAATCAAGAATAGAATCAAAAAAATAGCTCCCAAAAGGCTCATCTCTCCACTATTAACAATCCAAAAAAATCCTGCTCTTCTGAAGAAAGTACTCTACTATGCCAAACGAGGAGAGTTTACTTATCTTTTCAAAAAGATGAGAGAGAAAAATAGCAAGAATCTATCGAAAAGTGAAAATATTACCCTCTTAGATCCACAAGAGTATTTCAAAGCATTTGCAGTTGCTGATTATCCTATGGGAGAGCGAGTTATAGATGTCATCATCCCTGTCTATAATGGCTTTAAGTTTCTCACTCCTCTCTTTGATAGCATAGAGAGGAACACTACGACTCCCTATAGATTGATCGTAGTCAATGATGCTAGTCCTGATGAGCGAGTCAAGCCACTACTACTAGAGCGACTCAAAAAACATCCAAGTGCCATCTTTGTAGACCATGAGACAAACTTGGGTTTTGTCAAGAGTGTCACAGAAGCCTATAGCCACACAAGCAGTCACTTTCTCATACTCAATACAGATACAGAAGTGCCATCTCACTGGATAGAACGACTCATGCATCCTATACTCAATATGGAGAGAGTCGCATCCACTACACCATTTACCAACTCTGGACAGATAGCAAGTTTCCCTAACTTCATCGCTGATAATGATATATTTGAAGCCATGAGCGTAGATGCTCTTGACCAACACTTCAAAGGAATCAACCCAGAGAAGTTCTATGCTGAAGTACCTACAGGAGTCGGGTTCTGCATGGGTGTCAACTATGACCTTATCCAAGAAATCGGCTTTTTTGTAGAGGAGGAGTTTGGTCGAGGATATGGTGAAGAGAATGACTGGTGTCAAAGAGCTATCACTGCTGGCTATACGAACTTGCTAGTACCCAATCTTTTTGTATATCACAAACATGGAGGTTCATTCTCAGCAGAAGACAAAGCAAAACTGATGAAAGAGAATGCTATCAAGCTTCTACACAAGCATCCCCACTATGATAAAGATGTCGCAAACTATGTCGCTAAAGATCCGCATCAAATATTGAGAAATATCCTTGTCATCGTAGCATCTTCTCATCATGAGCAGGGCTTGCACCTCATCATAGACCAAGCACTCGGTGGTGGAGCCAACCACTACAGTGGAGACCCCATAG
>WFMX01000329.1 GCA_015488875.1 Campylobacterota bacterium
CATCAAATATTGAGAAATATCCTTGTCATCGTAGCATCCTCTCATAATGAGCAGGGCTTGCACCTCATCATAGACCAAGCACTTGGTGGTGGAGCCAACCACTACAGTAGAGACCTCATAGAGAGATACAAAAGAGAGAACAAAAAGATACTCTATCTCGTTTATGACTACTATGCAAATAGTTACAATATCCATTTTGATTATAAGGAGTATCACTTCTCTTATAGGTTTGGTTCTCTGGACAAATTGCAGGCATTTATTTCACATCTTCGTATAGAAGAGATCTTTCTCAACAATCTCGTCTCATTTCAAGAGAATGATGCCCTGTTATCATGGATAGAGATACTCGCAAAGGGTGATAGTAGATTGGTTATACCTATCCATGACTACTACCCTATATGCCCCAACTACACACTGCTTGATCCCGAAGGTAACTTCTGTGAAATACCCAACTCTCTACATACTTGTCAAACTTGCCTCAAAAGCAACAAGCTAGAGTGGAAGACTTTTGTACAAGATGATATAGATATCAGATCGTGGAGAGCCTCTTGGGGTAGACTACTAAAACACTCTGATGAGATCATATGTTTCTCCAACTCCTCCAAAGATCTACTCTTGAGGGTCTATAGAGATATAGAGCATTCTAAGATAGAGATCATACCACATCAGGTAGTAGCACTGCCACCTATAGAAAGAGTAGCCAAAACCGATAAAACATACACGACTATAGGTATACTAGGAGCTATCAACCAAGCAAAAGGTGCCAACATCATAGAAGAGCTTCTCAAGAGAATAGATGAAAAATCACTCTCCATCAAAGTAGTACTCATCGGTGAGATATCTAAAAATATTTCAAGTACTAACTTTAAAATGACGGGAAGATACCAAAGGGAGGAGCTTCCAGAGCTAGTGGTGGAGCATGAGATAGATATATTTCTCTTACCGTCTGTCTGTCCAGAGACCTTCTCCTATACTACCCAAGAGATCATCATGATGGATATGCCTCTTATGGTCTTCGATATAGGGGCTCCTGCCGAGAGAGTAGCTCATTATGACAAAGGGGTCGTATTGACCAAAGAGTATGTCACAAACATACTCAAATACATAAGCAGACTAGAGGTATAGTGCGGAATGAATGCAACTTTACGCCTAGACGGTATAGATGTTCTTCGCGGATTGGCAGTAAGCTGTGTAATACTCTACCACTTTTGTGTTTTGTTAGGCTTGGTTCATAATGACTATTTTCCCTATGTGCATGCTCTTGGTGCATTAGGAGTGCCTCTCTTTTTTGTGATAAGTGGCTATCTTATCTATAGATCCGTGGACAATAGTATCCAAAAAATGGGACAAAAAAGAGGCATTATAAACTACTTTTTGCATAGATTTTTCCGTATAGCTCCAGCCTACTATGTCAACCTCTTTTTCGTTTTCATCTTGGCATCTCTGATACTTGATAGTAGTTTTCTCTATTCGCTATCATTTCTAAAACAGCTTCTCTCCAACCTCACTTTCACTTCCTATTTTGTGTATAGGACATCAGGCTTTGGGTTCAACGGTGCATACTGGACACTCAATATAGAGATGCTCTGGTATATTCTCGCACCCCTTATGCTGATATATATAAAACAGACGAGGATTTTGTTCTTACTGTCACTACTGAGCCTACTTTATCTATGGAGTATAGATCAAGGCTATTTGGATGCTCTATTCGGTTTTGATAAAACTTCTAATACCTACATACTTGAGCTTCAATATTTAGCTACACAGCTCCCTGGGCAAATCAACTACTTCATCGCTGGTATACTCATCTACAAATATTCTATCTCTATCAAAGCTTTAGCTCTCCATTGGGTATCCCTACTCTCTGCACTTATCATCATACTCTTTGTAGCCTCTGATGGTTATTATGGAAGAAGTAGTAGTTTTGTCATCAGTCAATCTCTGACACTTTTCGTCTCTGTTGCACTCTTTGTTCTGCTCTATTCAGCGAAGATCAAAGGCTTTAGATTTTTAGAGTGGATAGGCAAGATATCATATTCACTATATCTATGGCATATGCCTCTGTTGTTTGTGATGAAACATAACGATATATTAAGTTATATACCTCTCTCTGTCACCGTGGCTGCCTATACTATGGTCTTGCTTGCTATATCATCTTTGAGCTACTACCTAGTCGAAGAGGGCGGTTTCCTGCTCCGTAAAAAGTTTGAACTTATACTCAATAAAGGCACCCGTAATGACCAATAGCTCTTCGATACAAAACATACAAATGCTCCGTGCTATCGCCGCCATCCTCGTAGTCATGCATCATATTTTGCCACATTATGAAGCTATGGGTGGAGATATAGCTATCATACATCTCTTTTCGCATTGGGGCTTTGTAGGGGTAGATATCTTTTTTGTTATTAGTGGATTTATAATGGCGTATACTACACTCTCCAAAGAGCGAACTTTTGAGAATGCAAAAACTTTCATCAAGCACCGACTCTTTCGTATCTATCTTGGGTATTGGCCTTTTCTGCTCTTTATGTTTATTATACTCTATATCACAAATCCTCTCAAGATAGAGACGCTTGATATTGTAGGTTCTATCTTTTTGACCAATGCCGACATGTTTCAACTCGTACTCCCCATCTCGTGGTCACTTAGTTATGAGCTCTACTTCTATCTTATTTTTGTTTTTACATTTTTCTTTACGGTGAGAACGCTGAAGATTATCTTGCCATCTTTTACGCTTATTGTACTCTTCATTGTTTTGATTGTTTTTTTTGACCCTGACTTGGAGTCACACTTTTTTTACTCTCCATTTCTTTTAGAGTTTTTTGCAGGAGTGCTGCTCTACCTCTACAAAGAGTATCTTATGAGTTATTGGATCTTGGCATTCAGTCTTCTCATGGTATTTGGAGCCTATACCTATGGGATAAGTCATGAGACAAAAAATGGTCTCTATAGAGTTGCTACTTTTGGGAGTGCTTCATTTTTTGTAGTGTTGGTAGCACTCATATTGGAATACAAAAAGATATTTCAAGCACGAGGTTTGATCGTAGAGATAGGCAATGCCTCTTATACACTATATCTCTCTCATCTTGTTTTGATACAGATGTTTTATACACTTGGGTTGCGGAGACTTTTTACAAGTACAACCCTTCTCTTGCCTCTCATAGGATGGATACTCCTCCTAGCTATAGCCATACTCTTTACTCTTCTATACTACAAAAAGATAGAAAAACCTCTCTATAAAAAAGCGATACAACTATGAAACGGTAGGGGTCTAGTGACAATGATGTGCGTAGCGAAGCGGAGTGCATCGTTGTCACCAGACCTCGGCTGACATATAACCGTGTTGCAGTTTAGCAGAGGTCGAACGGTCACTATGCGAGGACACAGGTTTCGTTCACTTTGTTCACAAAACCAATGTCCCCTAACTGTATCATTTTTATATATCCAAATAGTGGAAATAAATAGAGCAAGTAAATGGCATTTTTTCGACAGCCTACACTAGACCCCTATCGTTTTAAAAGTAATGGTAGCTACTATATCTGCTCCTTATGTCCCTAGCGATACAAAAGCATCAGGAAGTAGCTTCTCTATGCTAGTTTGCTTCGCTGCATCTTTTGAGCTATATATGTATATCCTAGCTTTGAGGTTGGACTGCTCTGCTATGACTTGTCTGCATGCTCCACAAGGCGTGGCAGGAGATAGCGATCCTTGGGCATCCCTAGCCAATATGTGTACCTCCGTGATATCTCCACTCTTGACACCACTAGATATGGCATGGAAAATAGCACTTCGCTCTGCACACATTGTGGTGGGATATGCTACAGACTCTACATTGACACCACTGTATGGCTTGCCATCTCTATCTACCACTATGGAGGCTACATTGAAGTGTGAATAGGGAGCATATGAATTTCCTAGAAGCCTCACTAGCTCATCGAAATAGTTCATATCCTCTTCTCGAAATCATAAAGACTATCACCTATCGGTACAAATCCTAATTTATCTAAATATATCTGATGGTCTGTATCTCTAGCGTGAGCGGTCAATCTATCTATACCTCTCTTCTTGAAACTCTGTGTATGTTGCACAAATAGGAAATTGCCCATCTTGAAGTCTCTATACTTTGGCACTACATAATCGAGCTTGATATCCATAGTGCTTGCATCAACTCTGCGACCGACCAAGAGACCCGCTATGCTATTGTCTCTAAGTAGGTATACCGCTTCATCATCATCTGCTATATTCTCTATAGCGATCTGCTTTTGGATATCTTCTTCGTTTGATTTGAGCACATATTTGAAGAGATCAGCACTGATATCGGCATGGATAGATATAAAGCTCTCTTTTTGTCTATAGTAGAGGATTATATAGTATAGGTCTATTAACACTATGCCGAAGTTGACTACTGCTACAGGCATCGCACCTATAAATGCACCATAAACTGTAAAGAGCAATGCCCCTGCCATGTTGATCCATCTGAGCTTTATGACAGATGACATAGTGAGCGATATGAGTATGATTATCGATGAGGCATACCCTAGCCACTCTATCATAGTAGGAGACATTTAGATATCCTCCAGTGTGATCTTGCTATAGACCATAGGTTCGTTGTAGCTTGATGAGGATGCTATCTTGATAGCCTGTGTGATCTCTTGTGATGCCTGATCATACTGCTCCATAGTCTGCACATGGGCTACTGCTAGTGGCTTGTTACTATCGACTTCATCACCGATAGAGACAAAATCACTAAATCCAACGGCATAATCGATCTCATCACTCGCTTTTCTCCTGCCACCCCTCATAGCTACTACAGACATACCTATGGCTCTTGTGTCCATAGATGATACTACACCATCTTGGGGAGCATATATTGGCTTGATGATAGATGCCTTTGGGAGATACTCATCATAGTTATCGACAAAATCACTAGGTCCACCGAGTGCCTCCACCATCCTCGCAAATCTATCTAATGCCTCTTTGCTATCTAGTGCCTCTTGCAACTTCTCTCTAGCACTCTCTTCATCATCAGCTAGCTTACCTAGTACCAACATCTCTGCACAGAGTGCCATATTGACTTCATGTAGTCTTGGATTGCGATATTTTCCATTGAGATACTCTACTGCTTCTCGTACTTCGAGAGCATTGCCTGCACTACTTGCTAATACTTGATCCATATTGGTAAGAAGAGCAGTAGTCTTACACCCTGCACCATTGGCTACTTGGACTATGCTCTCTGCCAACTCTTCTGATAGCTCATGTGTTGGCATAAATGCTCCGCTTCCTGCTTTGACATCCATCACAAGTGCTTGAAGCCCTGCGGCTAGCTTCTTGGATAGTATAGAGGCTGTAATAAGTGAGATAGACTCCACTGTCGCAGTCACATCACGGATACCATAGAGTCGCTTATCTGCTGGAGCCAAATCGCCAGTTTGACCTATGATAGCTACACCGACCTCCTTGACTACCTTACGAAAGAGTTCATTGGATGGAGAGGTATTGTAGCCAGGGATAGCATCAAACTTATCAAGTGTGCCACCTGTGTGACCCAATCCTCTGCCTGATATCATCGGCACAAATCCACCACAAGCAGCAACCATTGGACCGAGCATCAAAGAGACTACATCACCCACACCACCTGTGGAGTGCTTGTCTAGGACTGGACCATCTAGCTCTAGGGAATCCCACTCTAGCACCATACCAGAATCACGCATAGCCATGGCGAAAGATACCCTCTCATCCATCTGCATATTTTGAAAATATACTGCCATGGCAAAAGCACCTACTTGCCCTTCCGATATAGAGTTGTCAGCGATCCCTTTGACAAAAAACTCTATCTCGTCATTGGTTAGCTTCTTGCCATCTCTTTTGCGACGGATTATCTCTTGCGGTAAATACATGTATACTCCTAAAAGTTATATTTCAATGAGTAGATGATGGCAGTGACATTGTCTACCTCACCTAGTTTATGCAAAGCGTATCTATACTGAAGCCCTGTAGTGATCTGCTTGATAGGTGTCCACCAAAATCCCACAGCACCATTGATACCCCAACTCGCTCCATCTCCAGTAGGTGTGCCATCAGAAGTCAGATAATGCTCTTCATCTCTGCTGAACTCCATCTCATGCCAATTAGATATCATAAAATTCTGCTCTCCTAGCATGAAATTATAGACGAGTGTCCACCCTGCCATATAGCCATTGAAACCATCATAATAGGTACTCTCTTGATAATGTGTCCCTATAAATGGACGGATGAAGCTCCCATTTTCACCGATGAATTTGTATGCGATACCAGTTATGAGATTATTGACAAAGAAGCCATTGCTACTTAGATAGTAGTCTTGAACATGCAGATACCAGTTGGTATCTACAAGCTGCACATCTAGTATCGGCTTGATGACAAATCTACGGTCACTTGTAGGCTCTTCATCATTTTCATGGGTTGGGTTTTCTATATCTGTAAAGAAATAGAACTCACCCCAATCCCATCCAGCTCCACCCTCTAGTTCGATATAGACAAAATCTGTAAATACAGATCTCTTCTCACTTCCACTGCTCCAATCTAAGTAGTTGACACTCATATTTGAGTAGGTGAAGTTGGGGGTAAAGATACTCTTTTGCTCTTGCTTAGTTGTATCATTGTTATCAATCGCATCATTGGCGTAAAGCGTAGCCATAGAGAGAGACGATATGATGACAAATGCTGATGCAATCTTCTTCATAATAGTCCTTTATATAGTGATAGCAGTATCTAATGCTATGTGCATCATCTCTGTAAATTTGGTCTGTCTCTCCTCGGGTGTAGTCGCTTCACCTGTACGGATATGGTCTGAAACTGTGAGTATGGTGAGTGCTTTTGCTCCAAACTCAGATGCCACACCATAGAGTCCAGCCGCTTCCATATCTACACCCAATATATTGTACTTCTCTAGTGTATCAAAAAACTCGGGTATAGGAGTGTAGAAGAGATCTGCAGAGAATATATTGCCGACTTTCACAGCGACATCATGCTCTGCTGAACACTCTACGGCTCTTTGCAGTAGCCCATAGTCCGCTATAGCCGCGAAGTCAAAGCCATTAAATCTCGTGCGGTTGACATTGGAGTCTGTGCTAGCCCCCATACCTATGACAACATCTAGTACTTTCACATCCCCACTCACCGCACCACAAGTACCTACACGGATGATGTTTTCTACACCATACTCGGTAATAAGCTCTTTGGCATATATGGAGCATGATGGTATACCCATACCACTACCCATAACTGATACTCTCTTGCCTTTATATGTACCAGTGAAGCCTAGCATATTTCTGACATTTGTCACCTCCTTGGCATCATCGAGAAAGTTGTCTGCTATATATTTGGCTCTGAGTGGATCCCCAGGGAAAAGAACGCTCTTTGCGAAGTCTCCCTCATTTGCATTGATATGTGCTGTCATAATTATCCTTTTGTTTTAGTAATGTCATTGTAGAAACTCTTGCCAACTATAAGTGAGTCGAGTCCGTGATGTGAAGCTATAGTCTGCCCTATATCGGCGAAGCTATATCTATGTCCTATATTTGTAGGTTTGATATTTTTCCCATATACGATGAGAGGTATATGCTCTCTCGTGTGGTCAGTCCCCCACCAAGTAGGATCACAGCCATGGTCTGCTGTAAGGATGAGTATATCATCATCACCTAGTAGCTCCATCAGCTCAGGAAGTCTACTATCAAAAAGCTCGAGTGCTTTCGCATATCCAGAGACATCTCTCCTATGTCCAAAATCTGCATCGAAGTTGACAAAGTTTGTAAATATGATGCTCTCACTCTGTGTCGATTTGACCGCCTCCAGTGTAGCATCAAAGAGTGGTGAGATGCCATTGGCTTTATAAGCTTGTGTGATACCACAACCAGCGAATATATCTTTGATCTTTCCGACACTCACTACCTCTTTGCCACCCTCTTTCATCATATCAAGGATAGTCTTTGCAGGTGGGGTGACGGAGTAGTCATGTCGGTTGGCAGTACGAGCGAAATCTGAAGCACTACTACCGACAAAAGGTCTCGCTATGACTCTAGCTATATTGTATTTGTCTACTAGCCTTCGTGCTATCTCACATATCTCATAGAGTCTATCGAGTCCGAAGCTCTCTTCGTGACAAGCTATCTGAAAGACACTATCAGCAGAGGTATATAGTATAGGTTTGCCTGTACGCATATGCTCCTCGCCTAGCTCTTTGAGTATCACTGTGCCTGATGAGTGGCAGTTGCCTAGATATCCATCGAGTCTGGACTCTTGTAGAAATTCATCGAGTAGTTCTCTGGGGAAACTATCTTTTTTCTTTTTGAAGTATCCCCAAGCGAAGTTGACAGGGACTCCCATCATCTCCCAATGACCACTCGATGTATCTTTGCCAGTCGATAGCTCTGATGCGTAACCATAAGCACCGATAGGCTCTATCTCTTCATCCAATCCCTTAGGGTAGCAACCACCCCAGCTCTCTTTGGCAGCCAATCCTAGACCGAGTCTATTGAGGTTTGGTATTTGAAGCGGTCCACTTCTGCCCTTCTCTGCTACGCCTGCTTCACAAAAAGCAGCGATATTACACAAGGTATTTGCTCCATCATCATTGAATGGTCTCCCCTCAGGTGTGATATCGCTAAACTTACATGCATCGCTTGCCCCACCTATGCCAAACGAATCCATCAACGCTATAATAGTTCTCTTCATTTTGATACTCCTTTAGTACTTATCTTCCATGCAACACCGTTATGCTACAGCCGACGATAGGGGTCTGGTGATTTGTGATGCGTGGAGCGTAGCGGAATGCATCGCAATCACCTGCCCTCGGCTAAACTGCAACACCGTTATGCTACAGCCGAGGTCAGGTGCTAACGATTCACTCCACTTCGTTACGCAAATCATTATCACCAGACCC
>WFMX01000330.1 GCA_015488875.1 Campylobacterota bacterium
CAGATGATAGGCGTATCCGTGCTGCACTTCAGACTATCCGCTACTGCCTAGATAGGGATTGTAGGGTGATACTGGCATCACATGCAGGTAGACCAACGGCTGGCGAATACAATGAGAAGTTTTCTCTAAAGGTAGTAGAGAAGAGACTCAACACACTACTGAAGATAAAAAAAGCACTATATATAGCAGATGATGTCATAGGTGATGATGCCAAAGCGAAAGCTGAAGCACTGCAAAATGGTGAAGTATTGTTGCTTGAAAATCTCCGCTTTGAAGAGGGTGAAACAGAGGACGATAAGGATTTTGCTAAAAAATTGGCAGACTATGCGGACATATATATCAATGATGCTTTTGGAGCATGTCATAGAAAACATGCCTCTATATACGCTATCACCGATTTCTTCGATAGGGATCACAGAGCGGCAGGATTTTTGATGGCGAAAGAGGTCAACTTTTTCGGTCGAGTGATAGAGAATCCTACGCGTCCATTTGTGGCAGTGGTAGGCGGTAGTAAGGTCTCTGGCAAGCTTCAAGCCCTTACGAGCCTCATCCAAAAGGTAGACAAGGTCATCATCGGTGGTGGTATGGCATTTACATTTCTCAAAGCACAAGGGTACGAGATAGGCAAGTCACTAGTAGAGAATGATCTCCTAGATGAGGCAAGAGCCATCATGTACAAGGCCAAGAAGAGAAAAGTGAAGTTCTATCTACCTGTAGATCTAGTGGTGGCTCCTGAGTTTTCTGAAGATAGCATCACAAAGTACCTACCAGCCCAAGAGATACCTGAAGATTGGATGGGGCTAGATATAGGACCTGCTAGCTCTAGACTCTTCCGTGAAGCACTCAATGATGCACAGACTATCATCTGGAATGGACCTATGGGTGTATATGAGATGGACAAGTTCGCAAAGGGCAGTATGATGATGTCGCACCATATAGCCGAGACACACGCCACTACCATAGTAGGTGGTGGAGATACTGCGGATGTAGCACAGAGGGCAGGTGATGTGGATGAGATGACATTTGTCAGTACAGGTGGTGGAGCAAGTCTGGAGCTGATAGAAGGCAAAGTGCTTCCAGGACTTGAAGCATTGGATAGAGATTAGGTATCGCAGGATAGATATCGCATGGTAGATATTTTGCACAACCTGAAGTTGTGCTTTGGCTTCACCTCTGAATGAGTCTGAAGTCATTGCCTCCGATCGGTTTGGCAAAAACTACAACATAAAAACTAAATAACAAGGATACAAATATATGATATTTGCAGCAAATTTCAAGACCAATCACACAAGAGTAACAACCAGAGAGTATATAGAATCACTTAGTAGTATGCTAGAGAATGGCGACACCGACCAAGAGGTCTTTGTATTTCCTCCATCTACGGCACTAGATAGCTTTGACGCACCTATAGTAGTGGGTACTCAAAATGCCTATACCGCTCAAAATGGTGCTTTCACTGGTGAGATTGGACTCGATCAGCTCGATGAGTTTGGTATCAAGACTATACTTATAGGTCATAGCGAGCGGAGAGAAGTGCTAGGCGAGACCCAAGAGATAGTAGCTAAAAAGTTTGCTTTTTTCAAAGAGCAAGGCTTCAAGATCATATACTGCATAGGTGAACCACTAGAGATCAGAGAACAGGGCGATCAGGCTGTCGTAGAGTATCTCATGGCTCAATTTGACGGTATAGATACAGAGTATGAGGATATGATACTAGCATACGAGCCGATATGGGCTATAGGTACAGGACGAAGTGCCACCGTAGAGGAGATAGCATCTACGCACAAAGCACTCAGAGCTACTATAAGTAGACCGATACTGTATGGTGGTAGTGCAAAACCAGCCAACATCAAAGAGATCATCTCTATAGACAATGTAGATGGCGTGCTAGTAGGTAGTGCATCCCTAGATGCTACAAATTTCTACTCTATGATAACTTCGTAGATTTCACCCAATCTATCATCGCATTGTTGGCATCTTTGTTTGGTGCCTCCATGAAGCTGATGACAAAGCCATCTGACATCTCAGCGACACCTATAGATCTAGGTCTGATAGCCAACACCTCTGGCTTGAGTAGCTCCTTGCCAAAGCAAAATATGATATTTTTTGCATCTATGATATCTTCTGATACTTTGCCTACCTCTAGGCAGGTTGTATGATTATAGTGGTCAAATCTACCTATATACTTGGCTACGGGGTGTGACAATATCTTATCTTCGAGATGACTCAACACTTCATCTACATTTTTCAATCGAGTATCACTCTTTGCCAACTCTAGCTTAAATACTGGATATTTATCCATTACTGTAATTTGTTGCATATAAATCTCCTATTTTTGATTTTGTATCTTAGCATATGTGGCATTAAACTATTGTATCTCTACTCTATAAAGAGTTGCAGATATTGCTAGGCTTTTCATAAAATCTTTGATATAATTTGACTAAATACAATCAATCAGCCGAGGTGTCTATGAAAGTCGCACTAATACAACAAAAATACCACCAAGACAGTTCTCGTACGATAGCATACACTACGCAAAAGATAGAGGAGTCGGCAAAAAATGGGGCAGAACTGATAGTACTTCAAGAGCTACACCAATCGGAGTACTTTTGTCAGAGTGAAGATGTGAAGTTTTTCAAATATGCTGATAGATACGAGGATGATTTAGTATATTGGAGTGGAGTGGCTAAGCAAAATAGCGTAGTGTTGGTCACCTCACTTTTTGAGAGACGCACAGCTGGACTCTATCACAACACTGCCGTAGTCTTCGAGAGTGATGGCACTATAGCTGGTAAGTATAGGAAGATGCACATACCAGACGACCCTGGCTTTTATGAGAAATTTTACTTTACTCCTGGTGATATAGGCTTCGAGCCTATAGATACTAGCGTGGGTAGGTTGGGTGTGCTTATATGTTGGGATCAGTGGTATCCTGAAGCGGCTAGGATTATGACTCTCAAAGGTGCAGACATATTGATATACCCCACTGCCATAGGGTGGTTTGGTGCAGATGGTGATGATGAGAAGCGACGACAGCTTGATAGCTGGATCACTATCCAAAGATCACATGCCATAGCCAATGCAGTACCACTC
>WFMX01000331.1 GCA_015488875.1 Campylobacterota bacterium
AGCTTCTTGTATACTCTCTTTGCCACCTCTATCTTGACTCTAGTGGTATCTGCGGCATCTATGATGATATCGTATGGTTCAAAGTCAAATGAGCCTACCCATACTATATCCATCTTTTGGTCTATAGTCTTGATGTTGGGATATAGTTCTGCTAATCTCTCTGTTTTGCAAACCCCAACTGCTTCACTGCCTATCTGTCTGTTTTGGTTGGTGATATCATACTTGTCGTAATCCACTATAGTTATATCGGTCACACCACTTCTATAGAGACAGTCGAGTGCATAGCTACCTACTCCACCTACACCGAGTATCAATACGCTAGCATGTGATAATTTCTCAAAATCATCGCCAAAGAGCATTTGACAACGGCTATATCTCATATCCACTCTTCTAGCTTTGCTATGTCATCATAACTTGTCATATCTAAGTGTATTGGGGTTATAGATACATACCCACTGTTTGTAGCTTCAAAATCAGCGATATGCCCCTTACTCTCTAGCCAATCAAAATGCGGTAAACCGATCCAGTAATATTCTACCCCACGAGGATTGCAATGTACAGCTGCATCATTGCCATAATACCTATTGCCTGCTCTAGTGATCTTGTATCCTCTGCATTCGCTACTCTTGATAGGTGGTATGTTGATATTGAGAAACTTCCTATCGGGCAGAGGGAAATCCTCATTGAGTATCTTTCTCACTATATTGTATATGGTATCTTTGGCTAGCTCATATCTCAACTGGTCTATATCTTGGCAATCATCAGCACAGACTTGAGATATGGCGATGGCGGGTATACCCTGAAGCACAGCCTCCATGGCAGCGGATGCAGTACCTGAATAGGTGATATCCTCACCCATATTTGCACCTCTATTTATACCAGATACTACGATGTCTGGCTTCTCACCCTCATCATATAATTTGTGTAGTGCTAAAAATATGCAATCAGTAGGAGTGCCATCATCTAGCTTATAAAAATCATCATCTACGGATATAAAACGGAGTGGTTTTGTGAGTGTGAGTGAATGACCACAGGCTGATTTTTCTAGCGATGGAGCCACTACAGTGACTTGACCCAAGGGTCTCAAAGCCTCTACTAAAGCCAATAGCCCCTTTGAGTCATATCCATCATCATTGGTTATCAATATCTTTTTCAAATCTATCTCCTCATTTTACTGCAACTATTTTATCCAAATAGCTTTAAAGTAGATAGAGTTGATTACTGTTAGTTACTCTCTATTGTTCTGTCATGTAGCTCTTGCACTGGTCTTTCATTGTCTACATAGTATTTACGAAATGCTTCTATCTGCTCTTTGGATGCTTGTTGAGGTTGCTTGAGTAGATACCACTGTACATTTTCAGAACATGGTGGAGTAGTGAGGGAGCCTACATAGTGAAAATAGTGTGCTTTATCCGCTGGCAATAGATCTTGTGGATCTATATCTATCTCTTTATCTATACCATTTATGACCTTGTCGAGTATAGGATTCTTTTTGCCCTCTTCAAAAAATACTGCCACTACTGCTAGTTGCTTAGTTTTTGGATTTTGATGTACTAGGTGAGCCACCATGTCATATCTCTTGCCATCTACTGTGTGTTCACTCTTTCCATGGAAGTGAAACTGAAGTAAGTTGAATGCCTCACCATTGAATGAGATGGTACCACCCTTGGTCGGTGTCACTTTGATAGAGTGACCATTGTCGATAACTTTTGCTTTTGTATGGACATCTTCACTAAGCGAGATATCATATTTGTGATTTAGTTCTACGCTCTTGCCTGGTACGATATTGATAGGTGATTGGGCTTGACCTTCAGAACATGTCTTGCTGAATTCACCCCAGTGAGTAGGTCCATTTTTGCTATAGTCCCAATGCTTCTCGTGCTTTTCATGTGAAGCCTCTTTGTTTTCATTTGCTTGGATAGAAGTGATGGATAGTAGCATAGTTAGTGATACTACTCCTACAAAAAATCTATTCATTATAACCCCTTTATATTTGATATGATAT
>WFMX01000332.1 GCA_015488875.1 Campylobacterota bacterium
GAATAACATACAAAAAGAAAAATTCTTTAAAATATTACAAACAAAAGCAAAACAAGACTATATAGAGATAGGAAATAAGTATGCATTTAAAGGAGAATACCTCAAAGCCATAGAAGCATATAAAAAAGCGATAGAGATTAATCCTAAAAGAGATGAGGCTTATTATAATATGGGGAATGCTTATTATCATTTAGAAGAGTTTGATAAAGCTATTGACTCTTATATCAAAGCTCTTGAAATAAATCCAAACAAAAGTGGGGCTTACATAAACCTCTTTGAACTCCAACTCACACAAAATCAAAACTTTGATAAAGCCTTAGAAGAGAGATATATAGAGCTGTTTGCTAATCAAAAAGATAAGTTTATAAAATATGAAATGTTGAAGATACTTGAAGATGTGAAAAATGGTGCTAAGGGGGATAGTGAGAGCTGGATAAAGAGATATAAAGGTGTTGGTTTAGGTAGTTGGAGTTTTGATGAGTTGGATATGTGGATTGAGGGTATGGACGAGAGTGAGAGGAAGAGGCGATTGGTTGAGGTGCTTGAGGTGTTTAAGGGGCATTAGTTCTGTTGATTGGGGGAAAGGCTGCAGCCATCTCGTCCGAAAAAGCTTCATCCATTGGCATTGACCTAAAACCTCTTAACTCTCACATGACAATATGGCTCTTTGTTGTGCTTTTTGTAATAGTCTTGGTGGTAATCCTCTGCACTGTAGAAGTTCTTTTTGTCCAGAACTTTGGTGGCTACCTTGTATCCTTTTTTTGTGAGTATAGATATGAGTTCATCTATGGTTTTTCGCTCTTTTGCATCACTCACAAATATGGCTGACTTGTACTGCTCTCCTATGTCTGGACCCTGTCCATCCTGCTGTGTAGGATCATGTATCTCGAAAATGCTCTTGGCTAACTCCCTATATGATATCAGTGATGGATCATATGTCACCTCTACAGTCTCTAAGTGACCTGTCTTTGTCGTCACCACTTGTCGATAGCTCGGATCTGCTACCTTGCCACCCATAAATCCAGATACCACGCTCTTGACACCTTTTAGCTTCTCTAAATAGTACTCAACACCCCAAAAGCACCCACCAGCGAAATATGCCTTTTTGTTAGTATGTTTGGTAGCTTTCTCAAAGTTGAGAGATAATGAGTTGACACAATATCTGCGATTTTTGGCAGTATACCCTTCACCCTCAAAGAGATGACCTAGGTGGGCATTGCACTTTGCACATACTATCTCTACTCTATGCCCATCTCTATCCTTCTGTTTCTTGATAGCACCATCTATGGCATCATCAAAACTAGGCCAACCACAATGCGATTTGAATTTGTCATCAGACTTATATAGTGGAGAATTACACACTTTACATCGGTAAGTGCCATCACTATCGGTATCCACATACTTGCCACTAAATGCCCTCTCTGTACTCTTTTTGTCCACGATGGCTACCTCTTTGATAGATAGTTTATTTAATCTCTCAGACCAAGGCTTCAATACCTCTGCATTTATATTTGATGTTACAAACAGTATCATCAGTATGTATATATATTTCATTTCTACTCCTTTTTTGTCGAAGCATATCATTATCTCGTGTAGTGACTGTGCAGTGAGTTAATTATATTGATCTAATTTTATGTTATAATATAAGACATTCAAATATTAGGAGAGTTATCATGAAAAAAATATTACTTGCTGTTGTTGGCATATCGTTAGGTCTATCTGCACAACCACAAGGCATGGGTGGCGGTAAAGGCAATGGAAACAGACCATCTTTTGAAGACAGAAAAGCAAAAATGGTAGAGATGATGGAATCAAACTGCCAAAAGAGATTGTCATGTATCAAGGCAGCAAAAGATCAGAGTGAGATGAAAGAGTGTAGAAAACAGGCAAAAGAAGATATGCAAGAGCGGAGAGCAAAATTTCAAGAACAACATAAGGGAGGGAGAGGACATGGCATGTAGATTGGATATATTAGACCCTATTTATATGCAAATATAGAAAATTTTTATCAAATTTCTGATTTCAAAAATATTGTCAAGGTGAATAAGGATATACTAACCGTATCATAACACAAAGTAGAAGTTGACATGGAAATTAAGACGATAAAAAAGATGCAAAAAGAGGCGATCAAGAGTAGTGGATTTGACTTCATTAGACTTGGTTTTGCTCTCTTTTTCTTGGTGGCGGTCTTGAGCTATAGCTTTATGAGTAGTGGTGGCATACCAAACAATCTGTTCTTGGCAATAGCTGCACTTTTTGGTGCATATATGGCTATGAATATAGGTGCCAACGATGTGGCAAACAATGTTGGTCCAGCAGTAGGCTCCAAAGCTCTCACCATGGGAGGGGCTATCATCATAGCTTCTATATTTGAAGCTTCAGGAGCTTTGATAGCAGGTGGTGATGTGGTCAAGACCATCAAGAAGGGCATCATAGACATATCTGCCTTTGGTGCGAACAGCGACTCATTCATATGGGCGATGATGGCTGCACTACTAGCCGCAGCGGTATGGCTCAACATAGCCACCATGGCAAAAGCCCCTGTCTCTACCACACATTCCATAGTGGGTGGTGTGATGGGTGCAGGTATCGCAGCGGCTGGATTTAGTATAGTCGCTTGGGGTACTATGGGCAAGATAGCTGCTTCGTGGATCATATCACCTGTACTTGGTGGTTTGATCGCTGCAGGATTTCTCTTTTCTATCAAAAAGACTATAGTCTACAGAGAAGACAAGGTAGAAGCCGCCATCAAATGGGTACCAATCTTTATAGCGATAATGTCATGGGCATTTGTCACATATCTCACCCTAAAAGGACTCAAAAAAGTATGGCCTCACATAGTGGATGTACTTATCTTCCTACCAGAGACGAAGAAGCCTACATTTATGGTAGCAGCAATATTTGGTATCATAGTCGCCGTTATAGTATATTTTGTGATGAGATCGACTATCCGCAAAAGAGCATTGAGTCTTAAAAATAGTAGAGAGAGCATCAATATACTCTTTACTGTACCACTTATATTTTCAGCTGCACTATTGAGCTTTGCCCATGGTGCCAATGATGTAGCCAACGCCATAGGACCATTGGCTGCCATCAACGATGCCATCATGACAGGTGGTATCTCATCCAAGGCAGAGATACCTCTATGGGTGATGGCTGTTGGGGCCACAGGTATAGCCATAGGTTTGGCTCTGTATGGTCCAAAACTCATCCGAACAGTCGGTAGCGAGATCACAGAACTAGATCAGATGAGAGCATTTTCTGTAGCTATGGCCGCATCTATCACAGTGATCATAGCATCACAGCTAGGTCTACCTGTAAGCTCTACACATATCGCTGTAGGTGGTATATTTGGAGTAGGTTTTTTGAGGGAGTATCTCCAAAGCTCTACTATCCAAGAGGAGATCAAACATGACGAAGAGGTAGTCATAGATGAGAAAAAACAGTTGCAAGCCCTCCAAGCTGAGCTAGCGACACTAGAGGCAAAAGAGCATAAAAATCAAGAAGACTATGAGAGAGTAGTAGAGTTATACAGGATGATCAAAGAGGAAGAAACTCTGTTAAAAGAGGCAAAAAAACAACTCAAAACAGCCAAAAAAGTCAAATATGTCAAGCGAGATGCGGTCAAGAAGATCATAGCAGCATGGGTCATCACAGTACCAGCAGCCGCTGTACTATCAGCGATCATATACTATATGATCAGAGGCATGCTACTATAAAGCGTTTAGCTTCTTGTAGGCTTAATACTACCAAACGATATAGTAAATTGCGAAAGTCGGTTCAATGGATTCTGTTTTGTAAATGATACAATCATGGGAGATTGGTTTTGTGAGCGAAGCAAATAAAACCTGTGTCCCCGCATAGTGATCGTTCGGTCTTGACTGAAACATGATATATTTTAGCCGAGGTCTGGTGATTACCTATTCAAATAGAAAAAGGTTAACAATAATGAAAAAGAGCAAAGATTTTTTACGAAGAGTAGTCGAAGAGGATTTGAAATCGGGCAAATATGATGGAGTGGTCACACGATTCCCTCCAGAGCCAAATGGCTTCCCACATATAGGACATGCCAAATCCATCACTATAAACTTCGGTATCGCCAGAGATTATGATGGTCACTGCAACCTAAGAATGGACGACACCAACCCCAGCACAGAGGATACTCAATATGTAGAAGCCCTCAAAGATGCGGTTGAGTGGCTAGGTTTTGAGTGGGAGGGAAGTGTTCGTCACACCTCTGACTACTTCCATCAGCTATACAAATACTCCATAAAACTCATCAAGATGGGCAAAGCCTATGTCGACAGTACAGACGAAGAGGAGATGCGTGAACTTCGTGGTACAGTCACAAAGGCTGGGGTGAGAAGTAGATATGCCGATAGAAGTGTCGAGGAGAATCTAAATCTCTTGGAGCGAATGAAAAATGGCGAATTCAAAGATGGCGAACATGTATTGAGAGCCAAAATAGATATGAGTTCGCCAAATATGAAGATGCGTGACCCATTACTATATCGTATACGGCATGCTCGCCACTTCAGGGCAGGTGA
>WFMX01000333.1 GCA_015488875.1 Campylobacterota bacterium
GTATATATATTTTCTTAATTTTTATACTTTATTGTTCCTGCAAGAAAGTAAAATTTCTATTGGTATTGGGGATGATGGTGAAATTGTCTCTCTAATTTGGATATTATATTGTATAATTCGCTAAACCATATTGAGGATGGAGAGATGAGTCTAGAGTATCCACGATTTGCTGTAGTAGGACACCCAAACAAAGGCAAGAGTAGTATAGTGTCGACACTAGCACATGATGAGAGTGTACAGATATCAAATATCCCAGGCACCACCACCAAACAGAGAGCATTTCCGCTAAAGATAGATGACAAGATACTATATGAGCTATATGATACGCCTGGCTTTCAGAGGGCTAGGGCTACACTAGCATGGCTAAAGAGTCAGGATGTCTCTGCCCACAATAGACCAGATAGAATCAAACGATTTATATATGAGCATAGGGACGACCCTAGATTTCATGACGAAGTGGAGCTACTAGAGCCTATCATGGCTGGTGCAGGCATCATCTATGTAGTGGACGGCTCCAAGCCATATGGTGTGGAGTATGAAGCGGAGATGGAGATACTCAGATGGACAGGTCAACCCTCCATGGCACTCATCAACCTCATAGATGACAGCAACTATGTAGATGAGTGGAGGATGGCACTAGGGCAGTATTTCCGACTCGTTAGACTATTCAATCCCATGGAGGCAAACTTCACTCAGCACATAGCGCTATTAGAGAGCATGGCACAGCTCAAAGAGGAGTGGACTAGTGGAGTCAAGGAGTCCATAGAGATATTTGGCAGATATCAAGAGCAGAAGATAGATGACTCTGCCCATCTCATAGCCAAACTCACTATAGATGCTCTTAGTCACATATCATCTATACCTATATCTACTGAGGAGGCTACAGAGGAGGAGCAGAGTCGCGTAGTAGAGAGCTACAAGAGTCAGATCCGCTCCACAGAGAGGAAGTTACATCGAAAGATAGCCAAGATATGGAACCACAGCAGCATAGATAGCAGCATAGATATAGCACTATTCCAAGAGATGGATCTCTTTTCCAAGGAGAGCGAATCGCTCTTTGGTCTAAGCAAAAGGGATATGCTCATAGCAAGTGTCACTAGTGGGGCATTGACAGGCTCAAGTGTAGATCTGATGTTGGGTGGAAGTACTTTTATGCTAGGTGCGGCCATAGGTGGCTTAGCAGGTGGTGCAGGCATGATGTGGGGATATAGCGAGATATCCGATATGAAGATATTGGGGCAGAAGCTAGGTCACAAGCGAGTAGAAGTAGGTCCTATGCAAAACCGCAATTTCCCATATATACTCCTCAGACGCACTATCTACTACACCCAAGAGGTAGCCAATAGACCACATGCAGACAGAACAGATATAGAGATAGAGAGTGCAGATATACTCAAAAGTATATCGCTTGCAGATGGTGAAAAAGGTGAGCTAGAGAAGATATACAAACTACTCAGAAAAGGTAACACTCCAAAAGTCAAGATGGTGGAGAACTACACCACTCTGATACGAGGTATTTTGTCACGATATATAGAGTCTCTATAACATGTATGGTTTATCACTCCCTAGCAGAGTAGATGAGATAGAGTTTGATGGAGATAGCTATTATATCAAGAGAGATGATCTCATAGATAGAGACTTTTCAGGCAATAAAGCAAGAAAATTTCACTACTATCTACTGAGTGACCTGCCACATATAAAAAAGCTCATCTCCTACGGCTCCAACCAATCAAACGCCATGTACTCCCTCTCGGTCTTAGCCAAGATCAGGGGCTGGGAGTTTGACTATTTCGTAGATCATATACCTAGCTATCTAGCAGAAAATCCTCAAGGCAACTACAGAGCTGCATTGGCTAATGGGATGCATATCATAGAGGGGAATATAGATAGTGACTCCACAGATGATAGCATACTCTTCATTCACGAGGGTGGACGAGAGCAGAGTGCTGAGTATGGGCTGAAGATATTGGCAGATGAGATAGAGGAGTTTAGAGTATCTCGACAGATAGAGACTCCCGATATCTTCCTACCATCAGGTACAGGTACCACAGCTCTTTACCTGCAGAAGCACAGTTCATCAAGAGTTTTTACCACCCCTTGTGTAGGTGACGAGAGCTACTTAAAAGAGCAATTTTCCATGCTAGAGAGTGACAGATCACAACACCCTACTATACTCAATATGGATAAAAAGTATCACTTTGGCAAATTATACAGAGAGTCATATGAGATATGGCAAGAGCTACAGACCCAAACAGCCATAGAGTTCGACCTACTATATGACCCAAAGGGGTGGATGACCCTACTAAGCCACAGAGATATATTTGTAAACCCTATACTCTACATACATCAAGGTGGACTCATAGGTAATGAGAGTATGCTCCCACGATATAAGCGTAAGTATGGACTCTCGTAGATCTCCTAGTCTAAAAGCTCAAACTCACCTAGTTTCGCCTGTTCTTACTCGTTCCACAGCTCCAGCCGTGGAACGAGTAATCCTGATTGATAAAGATAGGCAACCAATGCAAAATCATCTTTTCACTTTGTATCAATTTTGTTTGATGCGTAACATCAGTAAAATAGATAAAATATGATACAATCTGCTTAATAAGATAAACAAAAAGGTATATAAATGCTTGAACAGATACAGCAATACTCTGCACTATCGCTGAAAAACCTAACCATAGAGAGTAAAAGATACTTTTTTGATGAAGTTGATTTTGAGAACAAACTCATAGGTA
>WFMX01000334.1 GCA_015488875.1 Campylobacterota bacterium
ATTATATACTCATAGTGAATTTAGCAAAAAATATCAGCATTTCTCTGATCAAAAACTATGAACAAGAGGAGAGATACAAAAGAACTCAAAAAGAGCTATACCTAAAAAAAGATGAGCTGAGCTTTCTATTCAGAAACACACCTATAGGTATGTTTCACCTCAATCCAAATGGAGTAGTGATCGACTGCAATAGCACATTGGCGACCTTGATGGATCAAAAGGTTGAAGATATGATAGGTATCAATATCAATCACCTAAGAGATCAAAGACCTGTAGATGCCATGAAGAGTGGATTAGATAGATATGTGGGACCATATCTATCACTCAAAGGCAAAGAGTTATGGATTGAAGCTAGGTTTTCGCATATAGCTGATGATAATGGAAGGGAGTTAGGAAGTGTCATACTGATAGATGACAAAACCACAGAGAAAATGGCACTAGATGAACTCAATAACATGGCACGATATGACGCACTGACCAATCTATCCAACCGCAGAAGTTTTACAGAGTATATGGATGAACTTATTGCAGAAGAAAAGCATCAAGACCACTACTCTATCCTCTTTTATCTAGATCTCAATCAGTTCAAAAATATAAATGACTCTATGGGTCACAGTGTAGGTGACCAGCTACTGATACAGGTAGCTAGCAGACTCAAAAAATTGACAAAAAATGTAGGTAAGCTCAGTAGGCTTGGAGGAGATGAGTTTGCGATTGTATTGCCATTTGTGGCAACCGATAGATACAGTGCAAAAGAAAAAGCGGATATATTTAGCGAAAAGTTACAAGATCTGTTTTCTCTACTCTTTCTGATAGAAGATATGCATCTGTATATCAAATCTAGTATTGGTATAGTCATCATAGAGCCACAAGTAGATGATATAGAAGAGGTGGTTCGCCATGCAGATATATCCATGTATAGTGCCAAGAGAAAAAACAATAATACCGTGGCATATTACAATACAAATTTGGACACAAAGAGAAAAGAACTCTTTGCACTACAGCACGATCTCTGCCATGCTATAGAAAATAGTCAGCTAAAGATATATTATCAACCAATAGTGAGGATCAAAGATGATTATTTACAATCAGCAGAAGCATTGGTGAGATGGAATCATCCCACACATGGGGTGATGACACCAGAGCAGTTCTTGCCACTAGCCATAGAGTCAGGAATGATAGATGACATTGGGTGGTTGGTAGTAGCACTCGTATGTAGCCAAATAGCAGAGTGGAAAGAGAACGATAGATATGCCCTTGATTATATCTCTGTCAACATAGATGCCGCACAGCTACAGAGAGGTCATTTCGTAGAAAAGTTCTTTAGCATATTGGACTCATATGGTGTGGTGCCGAGTGATATCAAGATTGAGCTTACGGAGAGTTCCCTTATAGATAATTTTGAGCAATCTATAGAGATCATAGAGACTCTTAAGAATCGTGGCATCAGATGTGCCATAGATGATTTTGGTACTGGATACTCATCTCTATCATATCTCAAAAAGTTCTCATTTTCAGTACTCAAAATAGATAGAGAATTTATCAAAGACATGCTAGATAGTAAAGAAAATCTTTTTTTAGTAGAGAGCATCATAAGCATAGGCAAAAACCTAGGATACCACATAGTTGTAGAGGGTATCGAGACAGAGGAGCAAAAAGAGATCATCAAGTCTATTGACGATAGCATTAGATACCAAGGTTATCTATTTAGTCCTCCATTAAGTGCTTATGAGTTTTACAACAGATTTTGCGTATCGAACAAGATATAGAGTGTTGGGAACTTCACAGGAATAGCCATACCTACATGACGAATATTGGAGAGTATGATTGAAGTTAGACAGATAACATATCTATTAATTTTGCCTACCTTAAGCTTTGTTTTGATAAAATGCGACTCTTACAAAATATGTGCGCTCATAGCTCAGCTGGATAGAGCATCGGTTTGCGGTACCGAAGGTCTCAGGTTCGAATCCTGATGGGCGTACCACTTCAATATGAATTGACAATAAATGAAACAAATCACACATAAAAACAACTTTGTATATCTATTTTTTTCCCTCATTACACTTCTCTTCTCCTCAGCTATAGTGGCAGAGATAGAGGAGAATTGGATGGAGGATATATTTTCTATAGTGACGCTCGTTATGTTCATCATGACTATACGAAGCATAAAAAAAGATGCTACTTGGAGATGGTCTCTCTATATCATCATCATGTCGTTTGTCGTACTGACCATACTTAGCAAGATATTTTCTCACGATCTATATGCTTATCTCATACTTCTTATATTGCTTATATTTTTTGTAGGGGCATTTAGTGCTACCGCCAAACAGATACTATTTACAGGCGACATAGACCTCAACAAACTCATAGGTTCGCTGACACTATATATACTTCTTGGACTCATATGGGCAACTATATATATGTTTATATTGGCAGTAGAACCCCAATCATTCTCTGGCATAGAGTATGAGCTAGGTAATTGGCGTGAAATATTTTCTCATGTGTCATACTATAGTTTCGTGACACTCACCACACTAGGCTATGGTGACATACTACCTACCAACAACATATCAGAATTTTTCGTATATATGGAGTCTATCGTAGGAGTATTCTATATGGCTATCATCGTCTCTAGCTTGATATCATTACACATATCAGCTATAAACAAAAATAGATTATGACCTATCTCTTCGTACTGCTCTTATCTTTGTGGCAGTTAAAAACAGGTACTCTCTACCTGTGATGGTGACTCTAAATCTATGCTGTTGTAGATACTTTTTACAAAAATATATATCTTTGATCACTAGCGATAGCTCTGAATTGCTATAATTTGGTGCTTTAGCTCCATATATCATCTCGCCATCTATCCATCTACAATTTGGAAAACCTAGTATAATGCTTCCATCAATAGTCAAGTGTTTTTGCACCAATGACATAAATAGTGGCTTGAACTCTATATCACGACTCTGTAGTGTACCTATAGAGATGATGAGATCTGATCTTGGAAGATGCAACTTCTCTAAGTGGTTAATATCATGACAATAAAATCTATTATTATAC
>WFMX01000335.1 GCA_015488875.1 Campylobacterota bacterium
ATGACATACTTACTGGCAAAGTAGGGGGTGATATGATGTTTGGTTTTTCAAAAGGTGATATGATAGTAAGGATCCAAAATCTCTTAGGCATAGACCACAAAGATACTCTAGTAGTAGGAGATGGTGCCAATGATTTGAGCATGTTTGAACATGCAGATACTCGCGTGGCATTCTGTGCAAAAGAGATACTCAAAGCAGAAGCCACACATATAGTAGATACCAAAGATCTCAGAGAGATTTTGGATATTATTTAGCAATTACAATATATCTCTATAGACCTGCCATAGCATTATCTACGGCACTATCGACATCTATATCTTTCTCTCTCTTGGGAAGTGGTGGTACTTTACCTCTCTTTGGTGCTACATAAACGGGCTTTGGTTTTTCTACCTCTGCCACCACCAATACAGGCTCTGGCTCTTTGGTCGCACAGCCACCAAGTAGCATCAGTGCAGTTATGCTCAATATCATATATTTCAACATTATCTATCTCCTAAATATTTTATTTCACCATATTTTACCATAAACTATATTATGTGACAAATTTATTTTATCCAATCATCTACTCTAGTCTACATTTTCCCAAAACTTTGAACTGATTATGGTAGATAGCATTTTTATTTGATATCATGCTATTATATCTTTATAGAAGCCAAAACAGGAAAGAAATATGCAACAAAAAACAGCCCTCAAATTACTCAAATCTGGAGAAAATGTCTTCATCACAGGCTCTGCTGGTACGGGAAAGACTTATCTTCTCAATCTATATATAGACTATCTCAAAGAACGAAGGGTATATCCTACTGTAGTAGCTCCCACAGGTATAGCCGCTTCGCATCTCAAAGGACAAACGATACACTCATACTTCTCATTAGGCATTCGAGAGAGTATAGATGACGGCTTTGTAGATTTTCTACGAAGCAAGAAGCATATAGTATCACGATTTTCCAAGCTCAAGATATTGATCATAGATGAGATATCTATGGTCTCACCAGAGCTATTTTCATCTATGGACAAGATACTCAGAGGATTTAAAAACAGCACCATGCCTTTTGGTGGCGTGCAGGTGGTATTGTCTGGTGATTTTTTTCAGCTACCACCTGTCAGCAAAGAGTATAAAGAGAAGCTCTTTGCATGGCAATCTCCAGTATGGCGTGAACTAGAACTAAAAAGTTGCTATCTGTCTGAAAAATTTAGACAGAGTGATGAGCGGTTGATATCTATACTAGATGATATACGAAGTGGGAATATCTCAGGAAATTCACATGCTTTATTGGAATCCAGACGAGAAAAAGATATCGCAGATGGATTGACGATCACTAAGCTATATACACATAATATTGATGTAGATAGGATAAATCAAGAGGAGCTTGAAAAACTACCAAATAACCCAGTATACTTCACCGCAGAGTCCAAGGGAAGCAAAAGTAACATAGAGAAGATATTTAAATCATCTCTAGTCTTAGAGGAGTTGACACTCAAAAAAAACGCCCTCGTAATATGTATCAAAAACAATCCCGAGAGAGGATATGTCAACGGCTCTACAGGTATTATCACAGGTTTTGATAGCTACGATTCTATGCCTATAGTTCGTCTCACTTCAGGAAGCAAGGTCAAGATGGAGATGGAAGATTGGTCACTAGAGAATGACAGCGGTGTAGTCTCTGCCAAAGTGACGCAGATACCTCTACGACTCGCATGGGCTATCACTATACATAAATCTCAGGGAATGACTCTAGATTCGGCGGAGATAGATCTGTCCAAAACTTTCGAGAGAGGTCAAGGCTATGTTGCCCTGTCTCGTATCAAAAGTATAGATGGGTTGAGACTCATAGGGATCAATGAGATGACATTAGAGGTCAATCCGCTTACTCTACGGATAGATGATCGTATCAAATCAGCTTCCGATAGAGCATCTAATGAGATAGAGTCTATCTCCAAAGAGCAGCTCCATAAACTCTCTGATGACCATATAGTGAGATTGGGCGGCACAATAGACAAGAGAGATATAGATCAAGAAGCAGCACGCATCAAAAGCGGAGAGCCATCACCACATGATTACAAAACCCCTACACATATAAAAACTAAAAATTTGATAGAGAAGTGTGACAGCATACTCTCTGTCTCTTA
>WFMX01000336.1 GCA_015488875.1 Campylobacterota bacterium
ATATGATGGAGAGTGATAGTAGAGATATAGATGCTATCATAGATGAGCTAGGACTTGCTCAAGTGAGTGATGACGGAGCTATATTGGCTATGATAGATGATATATTGGCTGCCAATCAAGACAAGGTAGAGCAGTACAAATCAGGAAAGGACAAACTCTTTGGTTTCTTCGTGGGGCAGACTATGAAAGCTAGCAAAGGTAGTGCCAATCCTAGTAAGGTAAACTCACTACTCAAAGAGCGTTTGGGCTAGAGAGATATATAGAGTATCTGATGAATGATATCATATTTAGATTTGCGTCACGATTGGATCACTCAAAGAGGTACAATAAAGTCAAAGCAGACATAGATGATCTGCTAAACAATCCAGACAATAGATATAAAAAGTATATAGACTCTATGGTGATATTTCTCATCATCAGCTCTGTGGCTATATTGATCTATGAAGTGGAAAATCCTGTACCGCATTGGATGGATACTTACGACATCTACTTTGTCTCATTTATCTTCTTGGTGGAGTATCTGCTTCGGCTATGGGTACTCAACGACATACGCATAGGTATCATACAGGAGCATAGGGATGCACTCTATCTAAACAGAGACTATCGACCTTGGATACCGCTCAAACGATCACTATTTGAAAAGCTAAACTACATGCTGACACCTGTCGCCATCATAGATCTCTTGGCTATATTTCCTGCATATAGACCGTTGAGGGTTTTGCGTCTCTTTGTACTCTTCCGTGTCCTTAAACTCCTGAGATACTCCAAAAACATCAAACAATTTATGGAAGTGTTGGCAAACAAGAGATTTGAACTGCTGACATTACTATTGTTGCTAGTCTTTGTAGTTATGACAGCTGGTATTGCACTTTATGTATTAGAGGAGCAGATCAACCCAAATATTGATTCTCTCTTTGATGCTCTATATTGGTCACTTGTCACCATATCGACGGTCGGCTATGGAGACATATCTCCTGTCACCAATGAAGGCAAGGTGATATCTATGCTTATCATCATCAGTGGTATCGCTATGATATCATTCTCTACATCTGTCATAGTATCTGCGTTTTCAGAGAAACTAAGTGAGTTAAAAGAGAACCGAATAGTAGAACAGATCAACAAAAGTGATAAATTTTTGATCATATGTGGATATGGACAGTTGACGAAAATGTTCCTCCGTCAAGAGGAGGGGATAGAGCATAACTATATCATATTAGACAAAGATCAAGATAGGGTCGATACTGCCATATCCGATGGCTATGATGCTATCAAAGCAGATGCAAGTAGACACGATACGCTATCCAAATTTTCTGTAGACTACTCCAAGATTACTATGCTGTGCCTCACCAATAGTGACATAGAAAATATCTACATCACACTCAATGCAAAGATAGTAGACTCGAAGATAGAGGTGATAGCTAGAGCCAATGACTCTGCTCTATATAAGAAATTTGTCCGAGCAGGTGCTGACCATATATTGATGCCAAATAGCGTAGCAAACACTATGCTACTAGCAGCTATCAGCCAGCCTGTTATGCATAAGGCGGTATTGGCTATATTGACAGGTAAAAATATAGCCAAGATAGATGAGATGACACTATATGATGACAATATACTCATAGGCAAGATGGTCAAAGATGTAGATTTCAAGAGTATGAAGCTACTCTTCATAGGCATACAGAGAGGTAGAGACAATCCATTCATGCTAAATCCTCCAAAAGATGAAGTGTTTCAGGGTGGGGATATCATCATCATGATGGGCAAAAAGATAAGTCACGCTCATTTTAGGGATATATATCAGGAGCATAGAGTATGACAAAAAGAGCATTCTTGTTTGGATATGGGAGACATGGCAGAGCCATAGCAGAGGGACTGAAGCTAGAGGAGTTTCAGATCGTCATACTGGAGTCCGAAGACACCAATCTAAAAGCAGCTCAGGATGATGGATATTTGGATACTATGCTTGTGGATGTGACCAAAGATTCTCAGCTAGAAGCTCTCAGTATAGAGGATGATGATAAGGTGATATGTGTGATGGATGATGAACATCTCAATGTCTTTTTGACACTATCCCTACGATCCCTCTATGAACACTCCTTTCTGCTCTCCATATCTGACTCCATACACACTACCCAAAAGCTCAAAAAAGCAGGAGCCAACAGAGTCATAAGCCTATATGAGGTAAGTGCCAATCGTATACATAATATCTTGAAGCGACCCACAGCCACTCAACTACTAGATGGCTTTGTGACAAACCATAGTGATATAAGCTTCAAAGAGATGACTATACCTACTGGCTCAATGCTAGATGGCCAGATGGCTGACGATATCAATTTTGGTGAATATAGGGTACTATTGGTAGGCATGATAGATGAGGAGCTTTCTCATGGATTTCTCTTTATCACAGCTGGGGTAGAACACAAGATAGATGCAGGCGATACCATAGTCTGTATAGGAGATGATGAAGACCTAGAAGAGTTTGAAAAGAGTGTAGTCAATAAACCAAAACTAGAGGAGTCGATATGAAGATAGCGGTGATAGGGGCTGGTAAGTGGGGTCAAGCACTCTACCATGCCTACTCACAAGATAATGATGTAGTGGTACACTCACGAACGCCCAGAGATATAGAGAATTTCGTATCATTAGATGAGGCATTGAGTAGAGAGTATATAGTGATGGCTATACCAGCCCAAAGCGTACGAGAGTGGATGGGGGAACACTTCACAGATAGAGGTCAGCATATTGTGGTAGCAGCAAAAGGCATAGAGACTAGTACTGGTGCTTTTCTCAATGAGATATATGGTGCATTTCTGGATGAAGATAGGTTGTGCTACATATCTGGTCCATCATTTGCTACTGAGGTGAAACAGTCGTTACCTACAGCACTCATCATTAGCTCTACCAATCAAGCACTAGCTCAAAAGTTTGCAGATGCCCTACCTAGATTTATCAAAGGATATGTAGATGACGATGTAGTAGGAGCAGAGGTCTCAGGTGCATACAAAAATGTCATAGCTATAGCAGGTGGTGTCGCAGATGGTTTGGGGCTAGGCAACAATGCTAGAGCAGCTCTCATCTCCAGAGGATTAGTAGAGATGACTAGATTTGGTGTACATTTTGGTGCTAGGACTGAGACATTTCTCTCTCTCGGTGGTGCTGGAGATCTATTTCTCACCGCTAGCTCTACGCTGTCACGCAACTACAGAGTGGGATTGGGGCTTGCAGAGGGCAAACCTATAGACAACATATTGCAAGAGCTAGGAGAGGTAGCTGAAGGAGTCCCCACCTCCATAGCCCTGCACCGTATTGCCCAAAAAGAGGATCTTTATCTACCTATAGCAGATGAAGTATATAATATGATAGAGAGGGATAAGAGTCCGATAGAGAGTGTGAGCGATCTCTTGAGCTGATTTTTGAGTGACGATTTTGGATGTTAAAATGTCACATATATTAATGCTCACTACTTGTTGAGCGTAGCGGAATACATCGCAATAACCTGACCTCGGCTAAACTGCAACACCGTTATATCTCAGTCAACGCTGAACAATTCCTATGCGATGACACAGCTTTCATTCGCTTCGCTCATAAAACCAATGTCTCCTAACTGTATCATTTCTATATATCCAAATAGTGAAAATCAATAATGTGAATAAATGATGTTTTTCGACAGGCTAGATCAGACCTTAAACCTCTCCTTGCTTTTGCAGTAGTCTACCAAAAAGCACTCTTCGCACTCTGGCTTGATAGCTTTGCATCTGTATCTACCGAAAAGTACCATAGCTTGGTGGAGTAGGTGTAGGTCGGTTTTGAACTTTCTACTTAGCTCCTCTTCTGTTTTGGTGGCGGTAGTGGCTGAGCTGAGTCCTAGTCTGTGTGCTACCCTGAAGACATGTGTATCTACTGCCATTAGATTGGCTCCTGTATACTCTATCATCACTACATTTGCCGTCTTTTGTCCTACTCCTGCTAGCTTGACTAATTCATCTTGGGATAGAGGTATCTCGCTACCGTAGTTCTCTACTACTGATTGAGCCATCTTGATGAGATTTTTTGCTTTGTTGTTGAAAAAAGAGCAACTTTTGATATACTCTTTTATATCATCTAGGTCTGCATTTGCCAACTCTACAGCAGACGGATAAGCTTCAAATAGTTTAGGGGTGATGATATTGACTCTCTTGTCTGTGCATTGGGCGGAGAGCATGACGGATATGAGAAGTTCATATAGATTGTCATACTCTAGCTCTGTGACGGAGTCTGGATAGTTGAGTAAAAAAAGCTCTTTTATCTCTATTATCTCTTTGCGAGTGGCAGGTTTGATCTTTTTTAGTCTAGTTTTTTTTGTTGTGATATCTTTCGTCATAATATTTTTTGCCATTTCAATGATACTCTAATCCTAAACTATATTTGTAGATAGTCATTTTACTATATATTATATAAGATAGCTTAGAGGTTGTCTATAATGTTTATACTTTTTGGTATAATACACCCATTATTTGTATAAAGGAAATATAGTGCAGAAAGAACCTATGCTTAGAGTAACATATGAAAAATTATCACTAGAGTTAGATCAGCTAAAAAATGAAGAGAGAGGCAAGATAGCCAAGATCATAGATGAAGCGAGAGAGCTAGGCGATCTCAAAGAAAATGCAGAGTACCATGCAGCCAAAGACAAGCAAGGTCTGATGGAAGCTCGTATCAACGAACTAGGCGATCTAGTAGGTAGGGCCCAGGTAGTAGACCCATCTACGCTAGCACATGAGAGGATCAGCTTTGGTTCTACAGTGACACTGATAGATGGTGATACAGACGAAGAGGTGATATATACTATAGTGGGTAGTCAAGAGTCCAATCCAGACGGAGGATTGATATCCATACAGTCTCCACTAGCTAGGCAACTCATGGGCAAAGAGGAGGGAGATGAAGTATCTATGCAACTCCCATCTGGTAAGAAGCAGTATGATATAGAAGAGGTATCATACCAAGAGATAGACATTTAGGGGTGCTGATATGATTCGTGTAGGTATAGTAGGGGCTAGTGGATATACAGGATTGGAGCTGATAAAGATGCTCTTGAACCATTCAGGATTTGAGCTAAAGTATCTAGCTACCACGACAGGAGATACAGTAGTGGAGACTCTACACCCATCTCTAGTAGGTGTCATCACTCACCCTATAGAGAAAGCTACTGTTCCAGGTGTGGCAGATAGTTGTGATCTAGTATTTTTGGCACTACCACACAAGGCATCTATGGGCTTCGCTAGAGAGCTAATAGAGCTTGGTATCAAGATAGTAGATCTATCAGCAGACTATAGGCTAGAGCTAGATACTTATGAAAAACACTACTGCCCTCATGAAGACAAGGAGCATTTAGATAGTGCTACATATGGTCTCATAGAGTACTATAGAGAGGAGATAAAAGGTAGCTCGCTAGTGGCAGGTCCTGGGTGTTATCCTACGGCTACTCTGCTAGGTATACTACCATTTATACCATACATAGATACCACAGCACCCCTCTTTGTAGATGCCAAATCAGGGGTGAGTGGAGCAGGCAAAAAGCTATCGGACTCTACACATTTTGTAAATGTAAATGACAATATATTTGCATATAACGCTCTCAAGCATCGTCACCAGCCAGAGATAGCAGAGAAGATACGAAAGATACACGGTGTAGAGATGAGTGTCAACTTTGTACCCCATCTCATACCTGCGACTAGAGGTGAGCTAGTATCGGTATATGCCACCCTCAAAGATGATATAGATCCACTAGAGATACTGAAAGACCACTATGCTGATGATAGATTTATCCGTATCAGAGAAAACCCTGTAGATATCAAATCTACTGCAGGTACGCACTTTTGTGATATATATGCAGCCAAAAATGGAAATGGACTATTTATCAATGCTGCCATAGACAATCTCCTCAGAGGAGCAAGCTCGCAAGCACTAGTAGCCGCCAATCTAATGTGTGGATATGATGAGGGTCTAGGAATACCAGTCATTCCATATATGCCATAAGATATGATAGAGCAAGAGATAGCAAGGATAAAAGAGGGGGCGATATTTGTCGCCGATTCGCACTACCCTCACCATGGAGATGAGTTTTTAGATATCTTACAGAGGATAGATAGTGGAGAGGTCTCTACTCCTCAGCTATTTTTGATGGGTGACAACTTTGACATGCTATTTGGTGGCAACGAATATGTGAAGAGGGTTTCTATCAAGATACAAGAGGCTATAGATATACTCAACCGCATATCACAAAAGATAGATATATACTACTTCGAGGGTAATCATGATTTTCTACTCAAAGATATATTTCCCCATATCACCATCTACCCTAGAGGACAACAGCCACAGATATTTGCACTGCAAGGCAAGAGAGTAGGACTATCTCATGGCGATAGATATGGTGTGAATATCAAGTATGAACTCTTCTCTTTTATCATGAGAAGTAGACTATTTCTAACTATGCTAAAGCCTTGGGGTAGAGAGATCATAGAC
>WFMX01000337.1 GCA_015488875.1 Campylobacterota bacterium
AACAAAGGAAAAAAATATGAAAAAACGGACAAAAATTATAGCTACAGTAGGACCAGCGTCAGATTCGTTGGAGCAGATAACTTCACTCATAAGAGTAGGGGTCAATCTATTTCGATTGAACTTTAGTCATGGTACTTATGAATACCATACAGAGGTCTTCAATAGGATCAAAAAGGCTTGCGAAGATACCAATCTTGTCATTGGAGTGATGCAAGATATCAGCGGACCAAAGATCAGGGTAGGTATGCTAGAAGAGGACTTCATACTCAAGGGTGGCGACCATGTAGAGTTCGTCAAGGATGATATAGTGGGACACAAGGTATCTGATGACCGATATCGGCTCTCCATAAATGAACCAAACATACTAAGTCAACTAAAAGTTGGCGAATATATCTATATGTACGACGGTATCATCCGCTCTAGAGTAGAGGAATCAAACGATAGTGGCGTAGTGGTCAGGATAGAGAATGATGGCATGCTCTCTTCAAAAAAAGGTGTCAACTTCCCAAATACAAAGCTAGGTATAGATGTACTTACCCAAAAAGATAAAGAGGATATGGTATGGGGCATAGAACATGGCGTAGACTATATGGCTATATCCTTTGTGCAAACTGCCAAAGATATGGATGATGCAAGAGAGATAATAGATAGCCATAGCTCTAGAGTGAAATTGATAGCAAAGATAGAGAAGTTTGATGCTGTCGAAAATATAGATGAAATCATAAAAGCTAGTGATGGCATCATGGTAGCTAGGGGTGATTTGGGTATAGAGATGCCATATTTTGATGTACCACAGATACAGAAGATGCTCATAGCAAAAGCAAATAGCCAATCAAAACCTGTCATCACCGCTACACAAATGCTACTCTCAATGACACAAAACGAGAGAGCCACAAGAGCAGAGATCAGTGATGTAGCAAATGCTGTACTAGATGGCACAGATGCCGTCATGCTATCCGAAGAGAGTGCCATAGGCAAACACCCTACTCTAGTAGTAGAGACAATGGTTCACACCATACAAGGTGCAGAAAAAAACTATCCATTCTACAAATTTTCCAATTTTGACAATAATGACAGAGATGACAAGATAGATGAGTCAGCAGTCAGGCTCTCGCAAGGGTTAGATAGCGATGGTATACTCACTTTTACCGCTTGGGGTGACTCCGCTAGAAAGATGGCTAGATACCGTCCAGAAAATCCAATCTATGCGGTCATAAATGATGAGATAACAGCTAGATCATTGACACTTACATGGGGTGTAGTACCTGCATTTTATATCAAAAAAGGTGGCATCAAAAAGATGATAGGTAGGGTAATCAAACAAGGTGTAGATAGAGGTGTCATAGATATAGAGAAAAACTACATACTAACAGCAGGTGACCCAGTAGGAGTACATGGCACTACCAACCTGATCCGCATCATAACCAAAGCAGAGATGGAATTTTTCCTAGAGAGTCAAGAGAAAAGCAAAAGCTAACTATGAATATTAAGCAATTTCTCGCAGGATTAAGAAAAAAAATAGACTCGCACCCCGAGCTAAAGATCAAAATTATGTTGGTATTGGACAAACTACCTATTGTCAAGAGAGTTCTTAAAAAAATGGAAATCAAACATCCAAATAATGACATAAAAAATTATAATGAACTATCCAAGAGTGCCAAAGATATATTTATCCGATTAAAAGACGAGATAAAGGTTGAAGCATAATGCGTATAATTATCGACCTACAAGGAGCCCAATCGAATAGTCGCTTTAGGGGAATTGGGAGATATTCACTATCCATTACAAAAGGTATTATCAAAACTTCTAGTAGCAAGGATGAAATCTTCGTACTACTTAATGGTATGCTTGATGATAGTATCGAAGGGATTAGGGAAGAACTAAGGGAGTTTATTCCTGCATCACGCATAAAAGTATGGTTTGGATACAGCCCTGTAAACTTTATCGATAAAGAAAACAAATTCAAAAGAGAGACTGCAGAGATACTAAGGGAAGCATATATATATAGTCTGCATCCTGACTTATTACTCATAACAAGTATGGTAGAGGGATATGATGACGAATCAATATTGAGCGTAAATAGACATTTCCACACACCCGCTGCATCCATCTTTTATGATGCAATACCACTATTGCAAGCAGATAAATATTTAACAGACAATGATATATATAAAGAATTTTATTTACAAAGAGTTGATGAGTTTCGACATTGTAATTTACTATTAGGAATATCTCAATCAGCTTGTTTGGAAGCTATTGATACACTAGCATACAATTCCAAAAATGTGACAAATATAAATGCAGCTGTTGACGATAAATTTATACCTATAGAAATATCTTCAAGTAGGAGACAAGAACTCTACAAAAAATTTGGTATTAATAAAAAATTCTTGCTTATCACAGGAGCAACAGACGAGAGAAAAAATCATCATAGACTCATAGAGGGGTTTTCACTGCTGCATCAAGATATAAAAAATAATTATCAACTAGTCATTGCAGGTGGCATACCATATAGAACCAGATGGGACTTCATGGATCATGCCAAAAAACTCAAACTCAAAAAATCTCAAATCATATTTACTGATTGGGTTGAAGATGAGGAGCTAGTGGCTCTATATAATCTATGTGAACTCTTTGTCTATCCATCTTGGCATGAGGGATTTGGCTTGCCTGTGTTAGAGGCTATGTGTTGTGGGGCAGCAGCTATAGGAGCAAACACCACTAGTATACCAGAGGTCATAGGTGACAGTAACGCTCTCTTTGACCCCTTTGACCCCAAAGCTATATCTGATAAGATAGCAGAGTACTTGAGAGATAATGACAAGAGACTACTATTGGCAAAAAGTGGATTGAAGAGATCGGAAATGTTTTCTTGGGATATCAGTGGCAAGCTCCTGCTAGATGCTATCCATAGCAGAGAAGATATTTTCAGACATAATGACAATAACCTTCTCACAAAAGATGAAATAGTAGATAGCATCATCAATCATATATCAAAGCTAGAGTCAAAATATGCAGACGAAATATCTCTACTCAATATATCCAATGCTATATCACTCAATCACCCAAAGCTCACAAAAGGACAAATACTAGTAGATATATCTGAACTAGTAAACCATGATGCCAAAAGTGGTATACAAAGAGTGGTTCGAAATATACTTAAAGAGATGCTATCTAGCCCTCCAAAAGATTATGATATAAGAGCGGTATATGCCTCAAAGGATACTTTTGGGTATAGATATGCAG
>WFMX01000338.1 GCA_015488875.1 Campylobacterota bacterium
CTCCTATATATATACCCGATTTGAAATCACCTGAGTACACTATCAAAGATAGACCCATCAACGCCCTATACAAAAAGGTAGAGAGTGACCACTTTTACATGATAGGTGACAACCGTGACAACTCAAGCGATAGCCGTTTTTGGGGTTCTGTACCTTACAGACTCATAGTTGGTAAGCCGTGGCTCATATATTTCAGTCTTGAGACTCGTAGCTATGAGAAGATGTATAAGGGTGATGATGAGTTTGGTTCAGGTCAAAATCACTATGGACTCAAGAGGGTATGTGGAGATGTAGCCATAGATACTCCAGAGTGTGAAGTACTATGGAACAAAGAGCGATACAAAGTCAGATGGGGACGCATAGGTCGCAGGATAGAGTCTATCCAATTAGAAGAACCGATACAGTGATCATATGAGCGAAGCAGAAATTATCAAGATAGTATCTATCGTAGCTGCACTAGCAGTAGCTATTATAGGTCATGAGATCATGCATGGTTGGGTAGCATATAGATATGGTGACAATACCGCCAAATCACAAGGTAGACTTAGCATCAATCCCATAGTACACATAGACTTAGTAGGTACTATATTGCTCCCTGCCATACTATATATAAGTGGCTCTCCATTTCTCTTTGGTTGGGCGAAGCCAGTACCTGTCAATATCGCTACTGTAGTACGCAACGGTGGCACAGGTGCAGCTGTAGCAGTATCTCTAGCGGGCATCACATACAACTTTGCATTAGCGGCTATATTTGCCACTATATTCCCTATACTTCTGCATCCAGACTCTATATGGGGACTCTTTTTGGCATACTTTGTATATCAGAGTGTAGTGATCAATGTACTTCTAGGAGTCTTCAACTTATGGCCGATACCGCCACTAGATGGAGCAAATGCTCTCAGATACATAGCTCAGGGTTGGAATTTTCATAAATTTGTAGAGTTTTATGATAAGATATACCCATACGGAATGTTTATACTGATGGGTATACTATTTACCCCTATCTCTAGCTACCTATTTCAGCCTGTAGGCTGGATAGTCAAGTGGCTACTACACTAACTTGAAGGAGTAATATGAAATTTTATATAGCGACAGACCATGCAGGATATGCCCTCAAAGCATTTGTGAAAGATTGTGTGATATCGTTGGGACATGAGATAGTGGATTTGGGTCCAGACTCTGCCGATAGGGTTGACTATCCAGACTATGCCAAGAAATGTGCTAAAGCTGTAGTGACAGACGAAGGAAGCTTTGGCATAGTGATATGTGGCACAGGTATAGGTATATCCATAGCCGCCAACAAGATAGAGGGTATCAGAGCAGCACTATGTCATGATGCCTACACCGCCTCTATGGCAAGGGCTCACAATGATGCCAATATACTCGCTTTTGGTGAGAGAGTAGTAGGTAAAGGAATAGTAGAGAGTATGATAGACGCTTTCTGCACGACAGAGTTTGAGGGTGGAAGACATGCCAATAGAGTATCCAAGATAGAGCCAAAATCAAATTTTGGTAGATTTGACTATATAGACTAGGAGTGGTTATGAGCGGACTTACGACAGAAGATAGAGAGATTATATTGGGCAGTATCAGAGATATACCAGATTTTCCAAAGCCAGGTATCATCTTCAAAGATATCACTACACTACTTAGTGACCCTACAGCATACAAGAGATTGATGGATCACTTAGCAGATAGATATAGTGGATATGAGCTTGATTATATAGCTGGGATTGACGCTAGAGGATTTATATTTGGTGCGGCATTGGCAGATAGATTGGGTGTAGGATTTGTACCCATACGCAAAAAGGGTAAATTGCCATACACTACCGTAGCAGAGAAGTACTCATTAGAATATGGATTTGATGAGGTAGAAATACATATAGATGCCTTTGGAGATGACGGATTACACTGCATCACGGGTAAAAAATCAAGAGTACTACTCATTGATGACCTTATAGCTACAGGTGGCACTGCCAAAGCAGCCGCAAGCCTCATAGATAAAGTTGGTGCTGAGTGTGTAGAGTGCTGTTTCATATTAGAACTTAGCTTCTTGAAAGCCAAAGATGATTTCACAGTACCTGTCTACTCTGTGCTGGAGATAGATTAGAGAGGTTCATTGGGGCTATATACACCTTTCTAGAAGAGTCGCAGGGGTCTAAAAATGCTATTTACTCGTTCCACAGCTCCAGCTGTGGAACGAAGAAATTTGTGCTTGATGTTTAATGATGCTTTCATCTCTCATTTTCCCATTGTCGCTATAGCCATATCCAAAGATTTTCTCAAAGCTGTAGTTGTAGCCCTGTTGAGTGTTTCAGAATCGATCTTCTCTATGGCAAACTCTATAGGTTTACCGATATGGTTGATCGCTTTAATAGCAAATCCAGGGTTTTCAAGTAGTACTTTTGCCTTTTTTAAGTCTCTCATCTCTTGCATAAAGGAAGTATTCATCGTTCACCTCCTATTAATATAGGTGTATGATACGATTATTTTGCAAAGAGTTAGTTTTAGCCTATTATTTGGCTCTTTTTTAAAGTTTTTACTCTAGCTATTTTTGAACATATTTTAAGTTTTTGTTTTGCTTAGTGGAGTTAACTTGGGTTAACAAATTTAGTTTTTAGGAGATTGGGTGCAGTAAAGTGTAAACAATAATAGATGAAGTATTGGTTTATGTTCATCTAAGCTGACTACCTCAAAGCATCTATCTCGTCAACACTCAGTCCTGTTTTGAGTGCAATCGTTTCATTGTCCAGCAAATCCAATAGACTTTGAGCAATTTTTAGCTTCTCTTGTCTGATTCCTTGTTCAATTCCTTGTTCAATTCCTAATTCTAATCCTCTCTCTAGCCCCGTTCTTTCTGCTAGGGAGCGAGAGGCTTTTAAAATATAGATAAACTCTTTTCTTTTATATTGTGCCTCTAGCTCCTCTTCGCTCATACAAGCTTTATTGACAATCTTGAGTGCTTTTTGTATCTCAGTATCTATATCTTTTGGGATGTATTCTAATTCTCCTGCGTGTTTGAGGAAATATATCCACTGCTCTTTGATATCTTGTAGCTCATCTATCTCTTTGTTGAATTTTGGTAACTCTACGAAGATTAGCTCTATATCATCGCTATAGTCTATGAATGATTCTTTTTCTAAGAGTTTGAAATTTGTGATAAGCTTATCTGTCTCTTCAAACATTATAAAGTCTGTGATAGTTAGAGCTATTACAGGATTGACCAAACTGTAGTCCTCACCTTTTTTGAGTTGAGCAGAGTAGTTTTTGGCTGCATTGTATA
>WFMX01000339.1 GCA_015488875.1 Campylobacterota bacterium
ATACTAGGGTCTATGCAGCTCAAATCATACAGCACCAACTACGCAAAGTAGGCATAGAGATGACTATCCGCACTATGGAGTGGCAAGCATTTCTCAATACCATAGTGATGCCACACAATTTCGATGCAGTACTACTAGGATGGAGTCTATCACTCACGCCTGATGCCTACTCTATATGGCATAGTGATGGTGACAAAAAAGGCGGATTCAATTTTGTCGGTTATCATAACAGCAAGGTGGATGAGATGATAGTAGATGCAGAAAAGATAGTAGATAGAGAGAAGTTTGCAGAGATATATCGGAGACTATTTGTAGAGATAGTAGATGACTTTCCATATGTGTTTCTATATATACCCAATTCCATTACAGCCATAAATCGAGATATTAAGAATATAGAGCCATCTATCACAGGTATCAAACATAATCAAATAGATTGGACAAAAAATTAAAAGGTGATAAGTAAAATGAATAGAGATATTGTAATACTGTTCGATTTGGATGGAACTTTGATAGATTCTACCGAAGCGATATTGGATAGTTTTAGGGTTGCCTATGAGAGCTTTGAGATTGAGAAGCCACGAGATGAAGATATAGTAGCAGAGATAGGTTATCCGCTTGATGACATGTTTCGCTCCTTTGGGGTAGAGGAGGGTATGGTAGATGAGTTTGTGACAGTGTTCAAGAGTCACTACAGAGAGATAAGCAGAGAGAAAACTAGACTCCTGCCTCACGCTAGAGAGGCGGTAGAAGAGGCATCACAGATAGCCATAGTAGGAGTAGTGACTACCAAAACTAGCAAGTTTTCATCTGAGCTGATGAGGCATCTAGGGTTGCTAGATTACTTTGAAGTATTTATAGGCAGAGAGGATGTCACAAATCCAAAGCCACATCCAGAACCTATATATAAAGCGTTGGAAAAACTTGATGTAGATAGTAGTAGATGTTGGATGATAGGCGATACTTGTATGGATATTGAGTCTGCAAAATCAGCAGGGATTAATAGTATTGCACTATTATCAGGTTATGGGACAGCAGAACAACTAGCAAATTGTTCTGCTACCATTAAGAAAAATTCACTTGAAGCGGTCGCTTATATCAAAAAAAAATTGATTTCAAGCGTCCTTTAAGAGTGCTATGATTACAATTAACATAACACTATATTTTGATAGGAGATAGAATGGTTGAGATTAGATGGCATAGCCGTGCTGGACAAGGTGCAGTCACAGGTGCAAAAGGTTTAGGAAGCGTTGTCGCTACGACAGGTAAACAGGTACAGGCGTATGCACTGTATGGCTCTGCGAAGAGAGGTGCAGCGATGAATGCATACAATAGAATAGATGATGAGCCTATTACAAATCAGGAGACAAAAATGTATCCTGATTTTGTATTTGTAATCGATCCTGCATTGGCATTTTCTGATGATATCACTAAAAATGATAAGCCAGAGACACAATATATAATCACTACTCATTTGTCAAAAGATGAGTTGATATCCCAAATTCCTGCACTTCAAGACAAGGCAGATAGGACATTTGTGGTAGATTGTATGCAAATTTCACTTGATACTATCGGTAGAGCGATGCCAAACACACCAATACTTGGTGCATTCATGAAGACTTCAAAGATGTATGAGTTGGATTTCTTTTTAGAGAACATGAAAAAGGTTCTCTCTAAGTTCCCTCAGAAGATTATCGATGCCAACATGGAAGCGATAACTAGAGCATATAATGAAGTAAAGTAGGAGTATATAATGAGTAGAGGCGTATTAGCGACAGATAATAGAGGTGCGAGAGAGCTAGGTGCAGAAGAGAAAGTAGGTTGGGATCAGGTTACTCAAGGAGTAGCACTCAACTCATTTGTGGGCGAGACTGAAAATGTAGCATTTCTAAAAGCAGAAGAGAGAAATTATAATGATTTCAGTTCATATACTGCTACGGTAGCTTCATGGAGGATCATCAAGCCAGTATACAATAGAGACATCTGTATAGATTGTCAAAATTGTTGGGTATGGTGTCCAGATACATCTATAGTCTCTAGGGATAAGCAGATGTTGGGTATAGATTATGATCACTGTAAGGGGTGTGGGGTTTGTGTAGAGGTATGTCCTACCAATCCAAAGTCACTACTTATGTTCAATGAGGCAGCAGATAATGATGAAGAGTTAGCTGGCTGGCCAGTCAAAGAGAAAAAAACGAAATAGGTAAAGGATAGTTATATGGCAAAAGAATTTGAATTAAATGAAGTAGAAGTTTGGGATGGTAACTATGCAGCGTCACAAGCATTGAGACAAGCTCAGATTGATGTTGTTGCAGCATATCCTATCACCCCATCGACACCGATTGTTGAGGGTTATGGCAATTATATAGCCAATGGATACATAGATGGCGAATTTGTCATGGTGGAGTCTGAGCATGCTGCTATGTCAGGGTGTGTAGGTGCAGCAGCCGCAGGTGGTAGGGTAGCTACAGCTACATCTTCACAAGGTTTCGCTCTTATGGTAGAGGTACTATATCAAGCATCAGGCATGAGACTACCTATCGTCTTGACGGTAGTCAACAGAGCATTGGCATCTCCACTAAATGTGAGAGGTGATCACTCAGATATGTATCTAGGTCGTGATAGCGGATGGATACAGATAGATGCTTTCAATGCACAAGAGGCGTATGACCTTGCTTTGTGTGCATTTAAGATAGGTGAAAATCACTCCGTGAGACTCCCTGTAATGATGCACCAAGATGGTTTTACTACTTCGCATAAAGCACAAAATGTCTATCCTCTCAAAGATGCAGTAGCATATAGCTTTATAGGTGATTTTGAACCAGTAGATGAGATGCTAGACTTCAGCAGACCAGTAACTCATGGTGCTCAGACAGAAGAAGATTGGCACTTTGAGCATAAGGCGAAGCAACACAAGGCATTGATGGATTCTCGTCCAGTTATAGACCAAGTCTTTGCTGAGTTCAAAGAGCTTACAGGTAGAGAGTATAAGAGAGTTGAATCATACATGATGGAGGATGCAGAGGTAGCGATAGTGCTTCTAGGCTCTAGTGTAGAGTCAGCAGTATTGGCGGCTAAGCAACTCAGAGAAGAGGAGGGTATCAAAGCTGGTGTTGTAGCACCTAGATGTTTCAGACCTTTCCCATACGATCTCGTCAGAGATGCACTTGATAGACCATCACTCAAAGCAGTATGCTGTATGGACAAGTCAGCACCAGGCGGTGCAATGGGTGCGTTGTTCAATGAAGTAGCAGCAGCAGCATATACTACATC
>WFMX01000340.1 GCA_015488875.1 Campylobacterota bacterium
GCTACTAGCTTCTCTTGTCTTATGGTTTATGATATAAGTATCTTTAAAGATAGCGTCAAACTCATCTTTGAAGTAGATATCATAGTAAGCTTCTAGTATAGCTACAAAGAGGGATTTGCCAAATCTTCGTGGGCGTAAGAACATTAAAAAGCGTCCATGCTTTTCACACTCTTGGATATAGTTTGTTTTATCAACAAAGTAGTAATCCTCTTCTTTTAAGAGTTTGAAATCACTTATGCCATAGGGTATCTTTTTCATCATTTTTCTTTTTGGTTTATTATAGCAGAAAATAGTTCTGCTAGATATATTTAGGAGGCATTAGTTTTATACACAGGGTCAATGGAGTTTTTTGCATAACTAAGACGACTATATATTATTTACTATCATAATTATTTAAATATTCATATGATAAATTAAGCTTATTTTAAATAGGGGGGGGGTACAATCCTAATTGTAAAATTTAATTATAGGAAGTAGTATGAAGAAAAAAGTTTCGATTGGATTGAGTATAGTTGCGAGTGGCTTGTTGGTATTGGCAGGATGTGGTAGCAGTAGCAATAACGATACACCTGCTACACCTGCGGCAGTAGCTTCAGGTACTGCATTTTATGTGGATTCGGCTGTAGAGGGTATCACTGTTACTTGTGGTGACCTAGTGAGTGTCACAGACAAGCAAGGTGCGTTTGGTTATATAGATGGTCAGAGCTGTACATTTGCCATAGCTGGTGTCATGCTCAGAGAGCAAGCAGGCATAGTAGATGGTCAAAATGTACTAGAAGACAATATAGCAGTAGCGAGACTACTACAGTCACTAGACAATGATAATGATCCTAGTAATGGTATCACTATCACTCCAGAGGTACTCAAAGTGATGAGTGACAATGGTATAGTCACATTACCTACGACTGATGAAGAGGTAGCAGACCTAGTAGTCAAGCTACAGCAAGCAGGCATAAACTATGGTGGTGATGTAGTAAGCCCCGAGAAAGCCAAAGAGCATTTGGACGGCACAAAGAAAGAGCTATCAGCTAGTGGAGCAGTCACATCTGCGACAGCTGACAACAAAGCACCTGTAGCAGTAGCAGGTGATGACTTCACCATAGAGTCAGGAGAGACTGTAAACTTAGATGGTAGCAAAAGTTCAGATCCTGATGGTAGCATAGCATCTTATAATTGGGTCAGACTAGGCAACGAAGGAAATCCGAGAGATACAGTCAAGACAGATGTAGCACAATTGCCAGATGGCGAATATACATTTATACTCACAGTCACTGACGATCAGGGTGCTACTGCCAAGGATGAAGTGAAGGTGAAGATAGAATCAAGCATACCGAGTAGTGTACTGGAGGCTTTTGGTGGAAAGACTTTGTATGCGTATTCAACATATAGTTCTGATGTAGATCGTATTACAAAATATGTATGGAATGCCAACGCAACGCATGTTACAGTTTATTATTCGGAGGGCTATACTCGCGAGTATGATATTAAACTTATAGGAAGTGATGATTTTATCGTAACATTTGACAATCAGCCACACGAAAATAAAATTATTAAGTACGACAAAGAGTGCTTTTTAGCAGATGACTATGTCTCTAATGGTAGTGGTGATGCTTATGAACTCACTGACAAGCTAAGAGGAGATCCGAGAACATATTGCTATAGTGAAGCTGACGCTAAAAAGCATCCCCACAGAGATTAATCATCGCTAGCTCCCATTACTCATTCCACAGCTGGAGCTGTGGAACGAGTAAAGGTTGCACCTAGGGTATCGAAAAACACCCAAATAAGCTCATATCCCATTCCTCATTTTCGCTAGCTCCCACGGTCTCCGTGGTAGCTTTACTCGTTTGTATAAATTGCGTAACAACAGTTATTTAGATACTAGCTTTAGAGAGTAGAGGTCTATGCCTCTAGTATTTTTATCTCCTTTGCCTTTCAAACCATATGGTGATACTGCATTTGGCACATCTATATCTATGGTTAACTTATCATTTTTGATGAACTTGTTTATATCTTTTGGGAGATTTATCTTGTATACACTTGGAAAATTGTCTTGTTGAGTCTCATTGTAGATGGATTGACCATCTATAGATATGTTGATACTCTTGCCCATCTGACTAGAAGAGCCATATATCTTGAACTCTAGCTCTAGCGTATAGTTGACATCTTTCTGAAACAAATCTGGCAATAGTAGCGAAGCATGACTCTCTGAATAGGGGTGATTGCCCTCTCTATCGTGCCATCCTACTCCCAATAGACTATTGGCGATCTCATTGTGTTTGGCAAATCTGACTTTTCTATCGCTCGAAAAGCTGAGTTTCAATCCATATAAACAAGTATGAAGCTCATAGCTCACTAGTGGGCTTGACTCTAGGTCGGAGCTACTCTGTCTCCACACCAATGGCAGAGTCAGATTATCCTCAAATATCAAATCATCTCCTCTGATACTACAATCTTTGCTAGAGAGTGACAATAATTTGTTGCTATTGATCAATCTTCTGTAGATTCTTGGATTTTTATTGAGCTTGCTTAGTGATTTTAGCTCATCTGTTGAGACGGCATAAAACCCTGTGATATCTATCCTTTTTGCAAATACGCCAGCATGCATAAGCCTATGAAGGGTTCTCTGCGTATAATATTTTTTACGATCATAGACTATGGTTGTAGTGCTGTTTTTGGTTTTGCTCTCTATCCAATCAAAAAGCTTGTGTGAGCCACTCAGGAAACCTTCGTTTGTGACTATGGTATATGTGTGTAGATTGATAGAGAGTACAAATATGACAAGTATCACTCCTGACGCTAATGCTTTTGAAGATAGAGTCTTTTTCATCTCTTTGTAGACTTTTTCATATAGAAATTTTAGCGAGATAGAGAGAGCCACAAAGTGTACTAGTAGATATTCCGAAAAGTAGTATCTATGCCAATATAGAAACATCTGATGCTTATCATGTATGGTGACATTTTGCATCACAAATGGGACGGAAAATGCATGATAAAAAACCACCAATAGTAGATATATCCTCTCTCCCCTGAGTGCCTTGTAGTGGATATATAGCAATCCTGCGATACTAAGTATAGCCAGTGGCATGCCCATGGTGGTGGTAAGCATATCGTACTCATTGACATAGAGTAGACTAGCGAAAGATACCCCTTTTTTGTAAGAGAAGTAGAGTGCCACAATGGCTTTGAAAGATACAGATAATAGCACTACCCAAAAAGCTAGATTTTTCTTACGAATATCAAACCTCTTTAGATACCATAACGACAATAGAAAAATAGCCGTGAGAGAGTAGAGCAACGCAGAGAGTTGTATGGTGGTGATGTGTGGGAAAATTCTCCTATATTGCATACCTACCACATAATCCCACCGTATCTCCATAGAGTAGTGTATAGAGACAGAGAGCAAAACCATACCGATAGCCATAGCCATAGCGAGCCTGAAGTTCCTTGACACCCACAGTATATATAAGGATAGGTATGCCAAGAGTATATAGAAAAAGACTGATGAGCCTCTCGTCATCGGCAGAAGTAGCAGTACGATATAAAATGGCATAAGTATCTTATAGTCAAGGCTACCTTTTTTCATTATCTCTACAGTGTAGTATATAAACAAAAGAAGCAATACTTGCCATATTGGTTCAGAAAAGGTCGTTTTGGATATCCATATATCCAACGGTATCATCTCAAATAGCATAATCAAAAACAAAGAGAGAGTAGCAGAAAAACTCAACTCTCTCAATATCTTGTAAAGAAGTAGAAGTGCAGAGAGGTAGAGTATGATTTCGGCAGATGCCAAATACTTGATGCCAAATATCTGAAATCCTACAGCAGATATAGCATCAGCCATTGGCAAGAACATACCATTGGTATCGCCATGGAGTACCGATCCTATCCCAGACCAGTAGTAGTATGAAGCATCACTCTCTATCAGAGAAAAATCAAATGGCACTGATCTTTGTGCAAAAAATAGAAGTACAAAAATTGCTATAGATATAAACGACACACTGATGGAGCTAGTCTCTGATACCAAATCATCAAAAGTATATTTCAACATAGAGAGTATACCAATGACCATAAGGAAGAAAGAGAGATAGTAAAAATGGGGCGAGGAGCTAAGAAAAGATGTCATCGCCACAGATAGAGAAGCTACTATAAAGAGACTCCCTAGATAAAAAAGGTCAATGTTTTTGTATGATAGTTTGTTTTGCATATTTATTCCTAACATTAAAAATCAATTTTTTATCATAATAGAGATACCATTACCTTCCTATAGCATCCAATACACCGTTGATAAACTTAGGTGATTTCTCGTCAGCTAGCTTTTTGGCTAACTCTACCGCTTCGTTGATGATGATGGCTCTATCTGTCTTGGCTATCAGTATCTCGTAAGCACCTAGACGCATGATGGCTTTCTCTACTCTGCCTATATCCTTATATTCCCACTCTTTGAGGTGTGTCTCTATCTCCTCATCTAGCATCGCCAAATTTTCTATAGTACCGCTGAAGAGTTCATTGGAAAATAGTCTCTGCTTGTTGCGGATCTTACTCTCTTCTAGTATCTCGTCGGAGAAGTCTGCTATATTTTCATTGCCCAAGTCGTAGGCATAGAGAAGCCCCACAACTGCTGTACGGGCTTGGTGTCTAGTAGCCATATTACGCCTCTATGACATTGTAAAGATTTATCATCTCTATGAGTGTCACCATCGCTTCACCGCCCTTGTTGCCTGCCTTTGTGCCTGCTCTCTCTATGGCTTGCTCTATGCTATCTACTGTGAGTACACCAAAAGATACAGGTTTTGCATGTTTGAGTCCTACTGATGCTACACCCTTGGTAGCTTCAGCAGATACATAGTCGAAGTGAGGGGTAGCACCACGGATCACAGCACCTAGACAGCATATAGCATCATATTTGCCACTAGAGAGTGCCTTGTCCAATGCAAAAGGCACTTCAAAAGCACCAGGTACTAGTATGAGATCCAATTTGTCTACATCACCACCATGTCTCGCATATGCATCTTTTGCACCCTCCACTAGCCTATCGGTTATAAAGTGGTTGAACCGTGCATTTATGATCGCTACTCTCTTGCTCTTGTCTACGCTTAGGTTGCCCTCTACTATTTTCATCTTTTTCCTTTGAAATACTTATAATTTTTCGTGATTATATCAAAAAAACATTGTTATATAGTTTTGATATAAAGGTATCTAACTCTAAAAAAATATCAATAATCCAAATACTTTAAACATAAAAAGGTATAATGACGCACAAAACTAGGTTAAATAAGGATGTGGTAGTATGAAGTTCGAAGATATCGAAATAGAAGATGTAGATTTTGAAGCGATGCTAGAGGAGTCGTTCAAAAAATCAGACTCCAAGAGTGATGTGATCAAAGGTGTAATAGTCAAGATAGATGAAGCAGAAGATCAGGCGATCATTGATATCGGTGGTGGTAGCGATGCAAATCTTTCACTATTTGAGATCAAAGATGAAGATGGTGTTTTACTATATCGTGTCAATGATACTATAGATGTAGTATCATTAGGCAGAGGTAGAGTATCTCATGAATTGGCGAAGAAGAGAGCAGCACTCAATGAGTTCATAGGCGAATATGATGAAGAGCAAGAGTATATCATAGATGGTGTCATCACCAAGAAAAACAAAGGTGGTTATGTCGTAGAGTGTGATGGTCTTGAGTTTTTCATGCCTAGGACACTATCTTATCTCAACTCAAAGATCGATGCAACTGGCAAGAAGATAAAAGCTGTCATCGTCAAAGTAGACAAGACTAAAAACTCCGTAGTCATCTCACGAAAAGAGCTTATCGAGAGAGAGAAAGCAAAAATTGGCGAGATAGTAGACAAACTACTAGAGAGCAAAGAGGTAGTCGAAGGCACAATCAAGAAGATCACAAGCTATGGTATGTTTGTAGATGTAGGTGGTATGGATGGCTTGGTACACTACTCACAGATATCTCACAAAGGACCTGTAAACCCTTCTAAATATTTCGACGAAGGTGATCTAGTCAATGTATTGGCTCTTGATTATGACAAAAAGAAGAGACACTTGTCACTATCTATCAAAGATGCAAATCCAGATCCTTGGAAAGAGATAGATAGCATCATCGGTGTAGGCGATACGGTGACTGCTACTGTGAGCAACATAGAGCCATATGGTGTATTTGTAGATCTAGGTGAAGATCTTGAAGCATTTCTACATGTATCAGAAGTCTCATGGGACAAAAATGTCAAACACCCAAAAGATTATCTAACTATAGGTGAAGATATCAATGTAGAGGTGATAGAGATAGACAATGAGGGCAGAAGACTCAGAGTAAGCCTCAAAAGCCTATTGCCTAAGCCTATGGATGCGTTCGTTGACGCTCACAAGGTTGGTGAAGTGGTGACTGGTACAGTATCATCATTGACTGACTTTGGTGCGTTTATAAGGATAGATAGCGTAGAGGGACTTCTACATAATCAAGAGATATCTTGGGACAAGAGCGTCAATGCAAAAGATCTCCTAAAGAGTGGAGATGAAGTAGAGGTCAAGATCATCAAGATAGATAGAGATGCTGGCAAGATCTCGCTTAGCAAGAAAGCACTCGAAGACTCTCCTGTCAAGAAGTTCGCAGAGAGTCACAAAGTTGGTGATATCGTTGCTGGTACAGTGAAAGATCAGAAAGATTTCGGTGTATTTATAGCACTTGAAAACAATGTAGATGCACTAGTCAGAAGTGAAGATCTACATCCTATCAAAGCTGACGAGATAGAGAAAGGTCAAGAGATCAAAGGAGTCATAAGCTTCATAGATGTCAACAATGACCGTATCAGGGTATCTGTCAAGAGACTAGAGAGACAAGAAGAGAGAGAAGCTATGAACCAGCTCAATATGGATCAAGACGATAGCATGACTCTTGGTGATGCATTTGGTGATGCATTCAAAAAATAGTAACAGGGGTTAATCATATGTCTAAAATAACAGTTGTTGTATGTGACCATATCCATCAGACTGGCTTGGATCTTTTGATCCAAGATAGTGATATAGAGATGATCAATGCAGCAGATGAGCCAAAAGATAGACTCATATCTGAGATTATCCAAAAGGCTGATGTGGCTATCACTAGAAGCTCTACAGATGTAGATGATGCTTTCTTGGAAAATGCCACAAATATCAAAGCTATAGTTCGTGCTGGTGTAGGCGTGGACAATGTAGATATAGATGGTTGTAGCAAACGCGGCATAGTAGTGATGAATGTCCCCACCGCCAATACCATAGCTGCCGTAGAGCTGACCATGGCACATATGCTATCTTGTGTGAGAAAGTTTCCTTATGCTCACAACAATCTCAAACTCGACAGAGTTTGGAGGCGACAAGACTGGTATGGTACAGAGCTCAAAGACAAGAGATTGGGCGTGATAGGTTTCGGTAATATTGGCTCTAGGGTTGCTATCCGTGCGAAGGCATTCGAGATGAGCGTAGTGGCATATGATCCCTATATTGATCCCGCCAAAGCATCAAAGCTAGGGGTAGAGTATACTAAAAATTTCGATGATATATTAGAGTGTGATATCATCACTATCCATACACCTAAAAATCAAAAGACCATAGGTATGATAGGCGATGAAGAGATAGCCAAGATGAGAGATGGCGTAGTGCTTATCAACTGTGCTAGAGGTGGACTCTACAGCGAGTCTGCACTACTCGCAGGACTCAAAAGTGGCAAGATAGCTATGGCAGGTATAGATGTATTTGACAAAGAGCCAGCTACTAGCAACCCTCTCATAGATTTAGATAATATCACCGTGACTCCTCATCTAGGTGCAAACACCAAAGAGTCACAGAGAAATATAGCCATACAGGCAGCGACCCAAGCTATAGATGCTGCCAAAGGGATATCATATCCAAATGCACTCAACTTGCCTATAAAAGATAGTGAACTCCCTGACAGGATCAGACCATACCTAGAGCTGATCCAAAAGATGGGTCATCTAAGTTCTCAAGTGACTGAAGGTGCGATAAAATCTATCAAGATTGTAGCCGAAGGTGAAGTGAGTGACTATCTAGACTCTTTGACTACATTCGCTACGGTAGGTCTATTGTCTGAATCCATAGGAGATCAGATCAACTATGTCAATGCAGAGTTCGTAGCAAAAGAGCGAGAGATAGATATCTCCAAAGAGACAGAGAGCAACGATAGTGGCTTCAAAAACAAAATCACTATCAAGCTCACGACACAAAACGGCAGTATCGACATATCTGGCACAGTCTTTGATGAGTCTGTCCAGAGGATCATAGAGATAGATGAGTATGATCTAGATGTAGAGCCTAGAGGCAAGATGATATTTTTCCGCAACACGGACACCCCAGGTGTCATAGGTGATGTCGGTCGCATCATAGCAGACCACAAACTAAACATATCTGACTTTAGATTGGGTAGAGACAAGAGTGGCTTGGCGTTGGCAGTCGTACGAGTCGATGGTGAGATCACGAAAAAAGCATTAGAAGAGCTAGCCAAACTTGAGGCTTGTATCAGCGTAAAACACGCATCTTTATAATAACAAAGAGTCCTATAA
>WFMX01000341.1 GCA_015488875.1 Campylobacterota bacterium
GGCTAAATGTAGACAATAGAAAAAAATAATCCGTCAAAAATATGAAATACCTTTTTGTTTTAATAAAATAAGAGTATTATACTCCTAATTAGAAACAGGGAGAATCATGCTACTAACACGCGCAAGTGAATATGCTCTACTATCATTAGATAAGATACGCAAATCAGATAAACCAGTCGGTGCAGAGCTACTTGCAAATGAACTCAATATACCCAAAAGCTTCTTGGCAAAGATAATGCAAAATTTGGCAAAGCAGGGTATACTAGAGTCTCGCAAGGGTGCCCATGGTGGCTTTTTGCTAGCAAAGGAATTGGATGATATCACACTATATAGTGTTATTATGGCAGCAGAGGGCAAGCCACCGTCTGTGCTCGACTGCTCTCAATACATGGATTCTTGTCCGAGTGGAACTATAGGCACATGCTCCATATCTCCATTTCTGCATAGATTTCAGACAAAGATAGATAATTTTTTGATTGACTTGACACTTAAGGATATACTATGAAGCAACGACTATACCACCTTTCACATATCGACTTAGATGGCTATGGATGCCAATACCTCACCAAAGATTGTTTTGATAAATCAGAGTTTTATAATGCCAATTATGGTCCAGAGGTCAAGGCTCGACTAGAAGAGATAGTCAAAAAGATAGAGCAAGACAAATTTATATATGGCAACGATGAAGAGTTTCTCATACTCATCACAGATCTAAATCTCACTACCAAAGAGGGCAACTGGATAGAGAAAGAGGCTATTCGCATCAGTGCCAAGCTACAACTGCTAGACCATCATGCCACAGGTGCAAGTGCATCAGAAAGATTTGCATGGTACAAGCTAGATACTACTAGATGTGCTACGCTCATTACATATGATTGGCTTATGGAACATTACAATTTCGATGCCGATGGTAGGTACAAGGATATAGTCAAGGCTATAAATGCCATAGATATATGGGTGAGTGATGATGAGTATTTTGAGTTTGGCAAGGTCGGACTAGGATTGATATCTGCTGCTAGAGAGATCAACCGCATACTCTTTCCGACAGAGGATAGATTGTTAAAACTTAGACTTATAGAGAAAGCTCGTGAGTATGTGACTCAAAAAGATGGAAATATACTGTTAGATGATGCCGTCCACTCTATAAAAAAAGAGTTTTTTATGTCAGACAAGAATGACACGAAAGACAATCTAGTAGCATCATTTGTATCCAAACTCTTGACGAAAGATAAGGCAAGGCTCACTATAGAGTATAGAGGATATAAGGGTATATTGGGATACAATGTAGGCAGTAGCTCACTCATTGGCAATAGGTTTTTACTAGACAATCCAGACTATGACTTCTATATGGATGTCAACTATAGAGGCAACTTCTCACTCAGGAGTAATGACAAGATGGATGTATCTAAAATGGCAGCAGAGATAGGCAATGGCGGAGGACATCCAAATGCTAGTGGTGGCAAGATAGAGAGCTTCAAAGACTCATTTGTATACAACACGCTCAAACACTCCATACAAGAGTATATAGATAAAAAAACAGCATAGATGAGACCTATATATATAACAGACCTTGACCATACGCTCCTCAGGAGCGACCAAACCATCAGTAGCTTCACTAGGGATGTATGGAACGAGAAAGCCAAAGACTCGATATTATCAGTAGCTACAGCACGAAGCTTTAGTAAGAGTCATGAGTTTTTAGAGAATTTACGACTAGATGCTCCTATGATACTGTTAGATGGTAGCATGATAGTCTCTCCTGACAAAGAGTTGATAGACCTAAAGCTGATAGATAGAGAGTTGGGTGATGCTATCATAGATGAGGGTGCGAAGTTTGACATATATCCATTTGTCATAGCTCTCAAAGATATGGATTTAAATGAGGCATTTCTATTTCCCACACTACTCAACCACCATCAAAACGGTGTACTAGAAAATTACCGTAATGACCCAAGGATGATGGAGTGTAGTGAGATGAGAGCTATGGATATGAATCTAAAACTAGTCTATTTCGGAGACTACAACTCCCTGCATCCACTCACAGAACATTTCAAAGAGATATTTGGAGATGAGCTAGAGTACAAGCTATCACCAGAAAACTACTCAGATGGATACTTCCTCACACTTCTGCACCCTGATGGCGATAAAGCCCAAGCCTTAAATACTGTAGCCGACTATATAGGGAGAGAGTTGAGTGATATCACTGTATTTGGTGATAGTATCAACGACATAGGTA
>WFMX01000342.1 GCA_015488875.1 Campylobacterota bacterium
GATGGGGCTACTGTAAGTCCTGTATTGGGTAACGAAGATGGAGCTTCGTTATCAGTAAACATCTACAGGCTGAAGTTGATGTTGACTACTAGCTACGCTTGAATGTATCACTAGGCACAAAGATGAGAGCCAAAAATATAATTAAATTTAGCACATTCGCAGGTCCACTTGTAGATACTGTCGTTGAGGCAGATTGCATCGTGCTATTTGCAGTCGCTACAGTCGCACTCTGCATGACTACCTCATGTGGGGGAAACACTATATTGAGTAATATAGAGAGGATGATTATACCCACTACGGTCCACAATACAGGCAGACCCATATCTCTAATCCTCTTTGCAAATATATTGAATTGACCTGCGGCAAAAGCTATGAAAGCGACCATAAGCAATAGACCTGCCACCATGCCGCCGCCACTCTTCAGGCTCTCACCCATAGCACCCATGTTGCCGTTCATCATATTGCCCAATCCGCCCAAAAGGAATACGCCTCCGAACATAATCAATGCAAATAAGAAAAACATCAAAAAATAATAGCCCAGATAAGGTAATCCCTTAAGTCTGCCGCTCTTCCATTCACCAAAATATATATCTTTCATTGAAACCTCCTCATAATTTATAGAATATTAAGCCATTATAGCATTATTATATGCAGATAATATAAGTTTTTTGTCAAAAGGTTTGCCGACGAATGTATCGTACCCTTTTAACTCTTCCATATAAGCATCGCCTGATATAGATATGGTCTTGATCGGTCTAGCATCCCAACTTGCTTCACTCTCTCTGTATCTCCTGATGATCTCTTCACCAGATATCTCTGGTAGATTATTGTCTAAGTAGACTATATCATAAGGGGTGTTATTGTAGAGAGCCTTCTCTAAAAGTCTGATACCATCTGTGCCATTATATGCTATATCTATAGCACATAACTCATCCATAAGCATACTTGAGATTAGTGCTACGCTTATCTTGTCATCGTCTACTATCAACACTTTGGGTCTTCTCTTCTCGTTTATAAATGTATATAGAGTCTCGGCTACATATCCATACTGTGATATAAGCTTCGCATCTCCTATATCCTCTTTGTCTAACGACAAGAAGTTCTCCTCTACTACCATGAGTTCATAATTTTTCTCTTTGGCAAAGCTCAGTAGATTTTTGGAGAGTTTGTTTTCAAACACTATCATATGTGTAGTGCTATCTGATATATCTTTTCTATCTGTGATGGCATCAATTTTATCAATATTTATACCCATTTTTACCAAATATCTAGCTATATGGTTCGCTACTGATGAGTTCTTGTTGTCCATAAGTAGGACGATATTTATATGCTCATTCTCTATAGGTTGGAACTTTTTGCTACTATTTTTGACCTCTATGGGCATATCGAAATAAAATATACTACCCTTATCTAGCTCGCTATCAAGCTCTAGCTTTCCACCTAGGCTCTGCACATAACTAGCAGATATGGATAAGCCTAGACCAGTACCACCGTACTTATCTTTTGTATCATCTTCTGCTTGTTTGAATGCCTCAAATATCTGCTCTTGCTTCTCTTTGGCGATGCCTATGCCACTATCTTTGACATAAATGTGAATCTTTTCATCTTTTGCCTTATATCGTACCGAAAACTCTATAGTCTCATTTTCGTTTGTGAATTTATAAGCATTGCCTATCAAGTTTATGATAATTCTTTTGAGTTTTGTACTCTCTACCGTTATCTCTTTTGGTAATTGTGGATCTATAAAGATATTATAGTTTATCTGTTTTTTGTACATATTTGACGAGAAGATCTCTGCGATATCAGCAAAAAATTTAAAGGTAGCGACATCCTCTAGATCTGATTTGCAATCATCTCTTTGGCATGAGAGTCCATCTAGTATAGATGTAGTGAGTTGATTTATGAGGTTTGCACTATCTTTGGCATGATGTATATACTGCTTTAGTCTAGGGTCTTCTATCTTCTCTTCTAAGATCTCAAGGAAGCCAGATAATCCATTGGAGGGAGTGCGAATATCATGGACTATATTTGATACATAGTCCAATAACTCTTCAGGTGTCTTGGTACTCTCCCTTGATCCTTTGAACTTCTCTAAGTTTTTATTTGTATCTGTGCTTCTTCTTCTGTGAGTGTTGTTTGGATTGTCATCTCTCTTTCTTCTATCTACCTTGGGATAATCATAATTGGACAGAAATGATATCTTTTGAATGCTGTCTATGATAGTGGGCGATATAGCTTTCAAGAGATCCAAGTCATCTATGGTGAAATTCTTTATCTGCCTTATAGTAGAATATGCAGTGACGATACCTATAAATCTATCATTCTCTATGAGGGGCAGCATTATTTTTGACTTTATTTTGATGTCGTCAGGATTGTCTATATGTGCCGCATAGCCCTTTTCGCTAGCTAGGTAGTTTGTCATAGATGCCTCTTTTGTGGCAAAACATTTATATAGCAAGCCTTTTTTGTCCTCAAATGATATCTCTCTTACTCCATTTTTTCTCTCTCTCGTAAGTTTTGATCTGTTGTCATATACCCATATAGACGATCTCTCGGCATTGGTTATATCCATTACTAATTGCTCTAAGAGATTGTTCATCTCTATTTTATCTTTAAGTTTATCTAAGTCTTGAGCAAATGATGATAATTTCTCTTCAACAATAGCTATATTTGTCACGGTTACCCTTTATAATTAATATCTATTTTTATTATTATAGCACATTAATGTCGCCATATTGTCACAAAACTTTTATCACATCATCATCGCGACGGAGAGTATTATCATTTTGCAGTAGATGATTGGCTATTGCGTGTCCATGATTTAGACCTAGTGCTATGGATCCACCACTCTCTTGGGTTATGTCTCCAGCGACATATAGACCCTCTATCCTAGTCTCATAGTTGTCGTCATGTACAGGTCTGCCATCTCTCTCCTCTATGCCTGAACTAGACAAAAAGCTACTAGGTGTCGTACCGCCTATGGCGTATATGACACGATCATAGCTCACTGGTTCTCTTCCGATATAGTTGACCTTGACTCTGCCCTCATCATCCTCTAGCGACTCTATATTTACACCCAATATCGGCTCTACTTTACCATCTTTTATTACCCTATCGATATCTTTTTGATTTGTAGGGTTGGCTCTCCTAAATGTCTCTCTGCGATAACATATGGATACATCATTGTGCTTTGCTAACTCCACAGCATACTCTATGGCAGAGTCTCCTCCGCCTACTACAAGTACTTTTTCGCCCACGCTACAACTCTCTAGTGTAAAGTCTACTTTTTTCCTGATAGTTGGCGGTATCTTGTAGCTTGGTTTATTTGGCTTGCCCATTCTGCCTATGGTCACTACTACATATTTGGCTTTTATCGTTTCTCCTGTTATGACCACGCCAAATCCATCATCTTCCTTGACTATCTTCTGCACTTCTGTATGTGTCTTCAGCTCTACGGAGTGGTTTTCTAGTACGCTATCAAAAAAATCTAGTGTACTCTCTTTGGTGCCATCAATGAAGTAGATGTTGCCATCAAGTTCTACTTTTTGACCTTTCCAGTCTTTGTCTACTCTCTTTTTGTCTTTATAAAATTTACGGATGGTTGCATTGTGATTTTCGTCTTTTTCTAGTATGATGATATCTCTCACCCCTAGCAGATAGTTCTCTACAGCAGTAGCGATACCAGCAGGACCTGCACCTATGATAGCCAATTGATAACTTTTCTCTTTCATCTTATCCCCTTTTATTAAAGTTGCTTTAAAATAGTTCCATTTTTTCTAGCTTTTTATATTTTTCACTATTTTGTGGACTACCCTCTATATTTTTTGTTGAAGTCGTCTGTTTTGCATCTGACTTTTTGACATTTGCATGTTTTTTACCATTTTTCTTCACATCTATAAATCTTCTATCTGGTATCTTAAATGTCGCTTTTTTGTGTCCTGTGCTAGACTCCCATATCATCTGGTCATATAGATATATGTCGTTTTTAAAATATGCTAACCCATCTTCTTTGTACACAGTAAAATAGAGTATATGGACTGGTATAGCTTTTGTCAACTTGATGGTTGTCGGCTTAAGAGTAGCCAATATCTGCTGGATCTTAGCTTCTGTATATCCGCCCTTTGTATGAGCCAATAAAATATTCAAGAGGTCAAACGGCTTATCCACCCTCATACATCCAGAGCTATATATCTTGTACCGTCTCTCTAGTAGTGACTTGTTGTCTGTGTCATGTAGATACACTGCGTATTTGTTCGGAAACATAAACTTGACTCTTCCTAGTGCATTGGTGTCTCCTGGGTACTGTACAAATCTATATGGCACATGCCTCTTGCTATGTTCGTATTGGTCAAGGTCTGCATTTGTCACCTCCACCTCTTTTTTGCCCGAAAAAACTCTGATATTGTTCTCTTTGAGATAGTTTGGATTTTCTCTCAATACATGGATCAAGTCCCTTTTGATGAGATTGTCAGGTACTGTCCATGTGGGATTGAGTACCATGTATGTCATCGTATCGCTAAATATCGGTGTAGGTCTATCTATCCTACCCACCACTATCCCTGTCTTAAATATCTTTTGACCATTACGGTAGTATCTGAGATTGAAATCAGGTATATTCACCTCTATATACTCATTCTCAAATCTCTTTGGGTATAGTTTGCACTTGTCCAAGTTGGCTATGATCTGCTGGATGTTTTTTTTGACTGGTAGATTTAGGTAATATGTCATGACCTTGTCTACCTTGCCATCTACTTTGAGATTGTATCTCTTTTGATATGTGATGACGGCACTCTCTAGCTCGGCATCGAAGTTTTTATTTATGGGTGCTGATTTGGGGTAGTCGCCTGATATCTGTAGATGTTTTTTTATCTCGATGATCTTTTTGTCTCTGTCTCCTACTTTGAAGATGGTATTTGTATATGCTATCTTTGGGAGTTTGGACATTATACGATAATCTTTGAGTAAAGATATGAGCTTGATATATCTATCTCTCATTGGTATCAGTGAAGATAGGTAGCTGTTGATATCATTGCTCTCAATGCCAGCTATGATACTCTCTACGCTAGGTAGCTTCTTTGGGCTAATCTCCCACTTCGCCTCTATATCATCACTGGCTTTGAGTGCTTTCATCTTTTTCTTCAAGAGATTCCAATCTACATCACCTTCTGTTATGAAGCGAACGAAACTTACGAAACTGTTGCTCAGCAATATATCAAGCCTCGCATACACTTCTACCTTTTTGCTAGGCGATATCTCATTGTTGTCTATGAGAAAAAAGAGTTTCTTTATGCTTTTGCTTCCTAAGAGTTTGTTTTTGTAGTTGTATAGTGGATTATTGAGTGCTTTTATGAGTTCTGATTGTCTATGTTTGTTTTGTTCACCTACCCATATAGGTGCATATCCATTTCTCTCATAGAAAGTTTTTACTATATTTTTATTGCGTCCGCTGAGTTTGCTATCTATGGCTACTCTGATAGAGTTGCTTATATCCTCTTTGGATATCGCTCCGCCACTAAGGTATGTCGAGTTGAGTAGTATCAACAAAATTATGATTTTTTTCACATCTTCTCCATATCAATATCATAGATATTCTCTATAGATTAATTATAGTGTAAAAAGATTAATTTTGATGTAGAAAGAGAGGTTTTTGTGCGATATAGGGCTTGTCAAGCCTTGAAGCTTGACAAGTAAGTATTTCTAGAACTTGTAAGATACACCTACATTTACTGTAGAGATTGTGAAGTCACTAGTATAATCCACACCTACATAGTTACTATAAGTGTCATTATATAGACTTGTGTAGTCAGCGAATGCTGATAGACTTTCGTTGAATGAATAAGATACACCTAGACCCCAAGATAATCCATCAAGATCAAGCGAGCTATCTACAGTAACACTACCAGACTTAAAAGTTTGGTCATATGTAGTTTTAGCATAACCAAGTAGTGCATAGACATTAAATGCCTCTGTTACTGGGTACATTGGCTTTACATATATACCAAAAGCGTCCAATGATGCATCTTGTGATACAAGATTTCCGTTATAGGTGAAATCTGCACCTGTAAGGTCATTCATACCAAACCAATATCTACCTTCGATAGCTACATATGAGTTAAATTTATAACCTGCTTGTACAAGTAGCTGATCAAAATCTACATCTGCTTGATCTGTTGCACTTATATTTCCTGCTGTATATGTGTCTGTTTCTGCTACTTTAAGTGCACCATAACCAAGACCTAGGTAAAGACCTGCATCTGTTACTTCTTCTACTACTTCTGGTACTACTACTGTCGGCTCTTCGATTGGAGCTATGTCTCCACCTGCTACTGCGAATGAACTCATTGCTGCTACTGCTACTGCTGATAATACGATATTTTTCAT
>WFMX01000343.1 GCA_015488875.1 Campylobacterota bacterium
ATATGATAGATTTCGAGAATGAGTTTCCTGAAGTGAGCAGACTATTTGGAGAAGCTGCCATGGAAAAGCTACTAAATGAAGATATATCATCCTCATCTATGAAGATGAAAGCACTAGTCTCACTCTCCGACAATGCAAGCAAGACAGATGTGGCGTTGATCAAAAATAGTCTATCAGATCGTGATGATGAAGTGAGACTGTATAGCTTCGCAGTGATAGATAAGTTAGAGAGAGGTATCAATGGCAAGATACATGAGAAACTCAAATCATTCAATCAAGCAGAGAGTCTCAAAGAGAGAGTTGTCAGGGCAGATGAGTTGGCTCATCTCTATTGGGATATGATCTATTTCGAGCTAGCAGATGAAAATCTAAAGAAGTTCATAGTTAATGAAGTGAAGAAGTATGGGAAGATAGTGCTAGATGAAGATCCAGACAATGAGAAGATCAATGTACTACTTGGAAAAGCTTATTTGATGGCAAAAGAGATAGATGAGGCAGAAAATTGCTTCAAAAATGTAGTAAACAATGGTAAAAATATAGATTTTATAGTACCATACTTGGCGGAGATATTTTTTCTAAAAAGATCATTCGCTAAAGTCAAGAATCTCTTTGCAGACACGCAGGGATTGAGGACAAATACATTACTATATCCTATAGTGGAGCAGTGGAGCATGAGATGAGCATCATAAGGGAGAGTAGCGAGATAGATATACTACTCTTAGGGGAAGGGACATACCCATACATACAAGGTGGAGTCTCGTCATGGATACATCAACTTATCAATGGCATGCCTGATTTGAAGTTTGGGATCGTCTTTTTGGGTTCTATGGAGAGAGAATATGGAGAGATGAGATATAAACTACCTGACAATCTAGTACATTTGGAGGTACACTATCTCTTCACTGATGATGAAGAGCCACAAGCCAATAGACCAAAAGATAGAGATGACTTCAGTAGTATTGAGGAACTCTATGAATGGTTTAGAAGTGGGGATGGTGATATGCCTGATACTATGAAGGATATCAAATTTTACACAGAAAAGATCACTCACCAACACTTCTTGCACTCGGAGCAGTCTTGGGAATTTATCACAGAAAAATATAGAGAGAATTGCTCCGACCTACCATTCGTCGACTACTTTTGGACAGTCAAAAATATACATAAACCTATATGGATACTAGCCAATATAGTCAATGATATGCCAAAATGTAAAATTCTACACAGCCCATCTACAGGCTATGCAGGATTTCTAGCTTCATTAGCTTCATACAGTACAGATACACCATTCATATTGACAGAGCATGGCATTTACACTAGAGAGAGAAAGATAGATATGCTGACTGCTGATTGGGTAAGCTTCCAAAAGCCTACACTACTTAAAAAGACAGAAGAGTACAACTATATCAAAAAGATGTGGGTAAGTTTTTTCGAGCAGATAGGACTATTTAGCTACAAAAGAGCTGACTATATACTCTCCTTATTTGCAGGTGCTAGAGATATACAGGTTCGTTTCGGTGCTGATGAGTCCAAGACTAGAGTGATACCAAACGGAGTAGATGTAGATGGACTAGAGCAAGCCTATCTAGCCAGAGAAGAGGGTGTACCTAAAGTCATCACACTCATAGGTAGGGTAGTATCCATCAAAGATATCAAGACATTCATCCGTGCTATGAGGATAGTAGCCGATGAGATAGAGGATGTAGAGGCATGGGTAGTAGGACCACTAGACGAGGATGAGATGTATGCTGATGAGTGTAGATACATGGTAGAGACTCTACAGCTAGAGAAAAATTTTTATTTTAAAGGGTTTCAAAATATCAAAGATATACTACCAAAAACAGGTCTATTGACACTCACCTCAGTAAGCGAGGGCATGCCTCTGACTATACTAGAGGGTTATGCCGCAGGTGTGCCATGTGTGGCGACAGATGTAGGTAGCTGTAGAGACTTGATATATGGAAGTCTCAATGACGAAGATATAGCCATAGGTATGGCAGGAGAGATCACCACCATAGCAAATCCATCAGCTCTAGCGGAGAGTTATATCAAGTTCTTGACAGATGAAGAGCTATGGAAGCAAGCCCAAGAGGCAGCACTCAAAAGGGTACGAACATTTTATAGACAAGATACATTTTTGGATACATACCGTGCTATATATGAGGAGATGATGTAGTGGCAGGCATAGGATTTGAACTACGGAGGGTACTCAATGGCGATAGGATCCTATCTATAGCCAAAGTATATGGCTACTCTGCACTGCTAAGTTCTGGACCTTGGGTCATATCTATAGTCGCTATACTCTTTGTCGGTTTTGTCAATATAGCTACGATGGAACAGGGTAGTGGTAGTGCTGTGCAGTTTCAGATAGTCATCACATATGCCATAGCATTGGCATCTAGTATGATCATTACGGGCTTTATACAGTTGCCATTTACTCGCTATGTAGCAGATGAAATATATGCTGGCAGAGAGGATGAGTTGTTGCCTGCTTATTATGGCACTTTACTTGTCATATGGATAGTTGGATTTATATTTATATTGCCTTTTATGTTGTTTGTATTTCCAGATAAGGATAGTTTTTTTATCATAGGGGTATCATCTACATTTCAGATACTATCTGGTGTATGGGTATCTAACATATTGGCTGCGAGTCTGAAGTACTACCGTGCAGTACTGCTAGCATATGGACTCTCATATGGACTTATAGTTCTCCTATCTTACTATTTCGGAGATAGCTTGGAGAAGTTGATAGTCATATTTTTTATAGGAAATGCTCTACTTCTGATAGTGATGATGACGCTCATCACCAAAACTTACGAGTCAGGTAGGCTCATAAGCCTTAGATTTTTCAATACTAGCGATTTCTACTGGAGCTTGGGATTTGCAGGGCTATTTTACAATCTCGGTGTATGGGTCGACAAGTTTATATTTTGGTATCATCCGCTGACTGGATATGCCGTCATAGGCAAGCTACATGCCTCTGTAGTCTATGATCTACCTATCTTTATCGCATATCTATCTATATTGCCTGGTATGGCTATATTTTTCTATCGTCTTGAGGCTGATTTCGCAGAGAAATATGAACTCTTTTTTGATGCTATCAGGGATGGCGGTACGCTTGAGATGATAGAGAGATACAGGAATGATATGACAGAAGTAGTGAGACATGCACTCAGGGAAGTGATTATGATTCAGGGGATTATGAATGTGATACTCTTCATACTTGCCCCATCCATATTTGATACACTTCACATACCTCAGTTGTATTTAGGGCTATTTCATGTACTCACTGTAGGGGCTCAATTACAGTTGGGTTTCATGTCTGTTATGGCACTATTGTACTACCTAGATAGGAGAAAAGTTGCTATGTGGTTGTCTATACTATTTTTCCTACTCAATGGTATTTTGACTTTTGTATCTATATACTTGGGTCCATCTATGTTTGGCTATGGGTATGCAGTATCTCTACTTATCGTATTTGCAATCAGCCTATTGATTATCAAGCGAGAGCTTTGGGAGTTGGATTATGAAACATTTATGTTGCATTAGAGTTTTGAGTATTTGGAGAGTCTTGATAGTGTTGCTATCTTTTGTGATATGTCTGTCTGCTTCGACAGTAAAAAAGAGTGCTATAGTATACTATGGTGATGATATACCATATACTATCGTAGGTATACATGACTATATCATACTACAGCCAGACCATGTCAATGTGGTATCGCATGGCTTCAAGCTATATAGAGATGATATCTATGCTTATGTTAGTATAGGTGAAGTGGAGAGTAACCAGCCATACTATAAAGATATATCTTCCAAATGGGTCATAGGAGAAAATAGCCTGTGGAACGCAAAGGTGATGGATATCTCTAGCGATGAATATCAGAAATTTATGTTTGAAAAGGTGATAGAACCTCTCTTTAGGAGAGGTTTTAAAAATATCTTTTTTGATACGCTAGACTCATATGAGATAGTAGCAAAAAACGATAAAGATAGAGCCAAATATTCTAAAGGGTTGGTGAAATTTATCAATGAGTTTCACCATAGATATCCAAAAGCAAAATTGATCATAAATAGAGGATTTGATATCATAGATGAGGTACATGACTCTATAGAGGCAGTTTTGTTTGAGTCTCTATTTTATGGACTATCATCAAAGGATTTGAGCTATACAAGAGTCTCAACATCAGATAGAGAGTGGCTCAAAGCTCAGATATCAAAGATACAAAAATATCACAAGCCCATAATAGCTGTAGATTATCTACCATCTAATAGCAAAAAGATAGATGAGACTATAAAAAATATAGAGAGTTGGGGCTTGATACCGTACATAGCTGACAAGGATTTGCTAAGGTTTGGTAAGAGTAGTAGAGAGGCACTCAAAAGAGAAGTATTGATACTCTATGATGATACCCAATTTGATGGCACTAGTGAAGATGACAAGATATACTCTACAGGATTTCTACAACTCTCGATGCCACTAGAGTATATGGGATATATCCCAGTACTTAAGCCTATATCTACATGGAGGCTAAAATCATCAGATAGCGATAGGTATGCAGGTGCTGTAGTTTGGATCAATGGGACATACGCCACCAAATATCCACGAAAATTTGAAAAAACGATAAATCAGATAAAAGATAGTGGTATTAAACTATTGATGCTAGAGTCAATGGTAGAAGATATACACCCAAAACTATATAAATCACTAGATATAAGACTTAAAAAACCACCAGAAGAGATGAGCAAAAATAGAAAGGTATTGTGCGATCAAAAATATGCAGGATTTGAGATAGATCCTTTTGTCCCATATATAGACAATCTACTAGTTCCCAAAAATTCCAAACCCATATGCACTCTACATATTGGTAAATTGAAGAGCGTCATATCTGCCATTACTCCTTGGGGCGGATATGCTTTTGATGGTGCATTGATGACTAGTATCAACAAAAGCGACCTTTGGATAGTCGATCCGTTTAGGCTACTTAGAGATGCACTTAGGTTACGAAATATTCCTATACCTGATGTGACTACCGAAAATGGCAAGAGACTTCTATTTGTGCATATAGATGGTGATGGGATCATGAATAGAGCCGAGTGGAATCCCAATCTATTCTCTGGCGAAGTACTAAATAGTGAAATATTTCCTAAATACCATATACCCATATCCCTATCTATCATAGAAGCAGAGACAGCACCGTATGGACTATATCCAAAACTTAGCCATAAACTAGAGGATATAGCTAGAAAATCATACAGTATGGATCATATAGAGCCTGCTACACATACATTTACACATCCATTTTTTTGGCAAAAGATTGTCAATGACCATCTAGATCCAAAATATAGATTGCAAGTAAAAGATTATAATTTTTCTATAGACCGTGAGCTTAGAGGCTCTCTGACTTATATAAACAAAAATTTGGCACCAAAAACCAAAAATGCCCATATGGTATTTTGGAGTGGTGATTGTCTGCCTACTGAGACTACTCTAAAATATATGTATCAACACAACTTTTTGCAAATGAATGGTGGTGACACGACTATAAGCAACAAAGATCCATGGCTAAGCTATGTCGCTCCTTTGGGCTTGAAAAGAGGTGATTACTATCAGATATTTACAGGAGCTCAAAATGAAAATGTCTATACCAACGATTGGCTAGGACCTTTTTGGGGATTTAAGAGGGTGATACAGACCTTTAAACTGACAAATGCACCTAGGAGATTGAAGCCTATAGATATCTATTTTCATATTTATTCAGGCTCTAAGAGAGCTTCGTTAAATGCACTACATACAGTATTTAAATGGGCGATCAAACAAGATACAATGCCCATATATACATCCGAGTATATACCAAAAGTTATGGATTTTTATGAGATATCCATAGCGATGGTCGATAAAAAATGGTATATTAGAGGCGCTAAAGCATTGGATAGTGTCCGTATCTCCAAAGATAAGTATGTAGATATAAACAACTCTCAAGGCGTGGTAGGCATGAAGAGATATCTTGATAGTAGATATATACACTTAGACAACAATAGAAGTAAATATATCTTGAAAATAGTAAAAAATAATCCTAAGGAGAACTATCTCATAGATAGCAATGCTCATCTTGTGTCTCACGAGATAGATGGCGACAGTGAAAAGCTTAGATTTAAAGGATATGTACCTATATCTTTGAAATATCACATCAAAGATGGTTGTAAATTTGAAGTATACCCCAAACCAAACAAGATGAAACAAGTAAAAGCCAATATAGATATATCG